>NZ_JBEXWT010000086.1:0-38969 GCF_040629945.1 Kitasatospora sp. NPDC005856
TTCCTCTCTGTCCCTACCCCCCCTTCCGGTGTTGGGGGGTCGTCGGTTCTTTTTTCTTCTGGGCTGGGGTGCCCGCCTGTCGCTCGGAACCGAGCGACGGCCGGACCCCGTTCACGCAGGTGCCGCCCCGTCAGACTGCGAGTGCTGCCGCCCGGACCAGGTCCGGTCCGGCGTCCGCGACGGTTCGGGTGCCGGTGAGCGTCATCGCGTCCGCCAGCTCGGCGGTGATCAGGTCCAGCACCCGCTCCGCGCCCGGCTGGCGGCCTGCGGCCAGTCCGTGCAGGATCGGACGCCCCAACAGCACCGCGTCGGCGCCGAGCGCGAGCGCGGCCAGGACGTCCCGGCCGCGGCGGATCCCGCCGTCCAGGAGGACGGCGCAGTCGCCCGCGACCGCCGAAGCGATCTCGGGCAGCACCTCCAGCGTCGCCGGGACACCGTCCAACTGCCGGCCGCCGTGGTTCGACACGACGATGCCGTCCGCGCCCGCCGCGACCGCCATCCGCGCGTCGGCAACGCTGAGAACTCCCTTGAGCAGCACGGGAAGCGAGCTCACCGAACGCAGCCACTCGAGCACCGACCAGTCGAGGGCGGGATCGAACTCGGCTTGCGCGTGGCCGCTCGGGGAGGAGAAGCCAGTGCCGGTGAGGTTGGCCGGCTCGATGCCCTGCGGCAGCCGGAAGTCGTTGCGCAGGTCCCGGAGCCGGCGACCGAGGTGCGGGGCGTCCACGGTGAGCACCAGCGCCTCGAAGCCGGCCCGCTCGGCCCGCTCGATGAGCCGTCGAGTCGTCGAGCGGTCACGGAAGCAGTACACCTGGAGCCAGAGCGGGGAGAAGGCTTCCGCGGCGATGTCCTCGAAGGTTCGGCCCGCGAACGTGCTCACGATGAGCGGGATGCCGGCGGTTCCCGCGGCCCGGGCCGTGGCGACCTCGCCCATCGGATCGACCAGGGTGTGATAGGCCATCGGCGCGATGGCGACCGGCGCCACCCAGTTGCGGTCCAGAATCCGGGTCCCGGTCTCCGATCGGCCGATTCCGGCCAGCACCCTCGGCAGCAGTCGCACCCGGTCGAACGTCTCCGTATTCGCCCTGAGCGTCCACTCCTCACCCGCGCCCCCCTCCAGGAAGTCCCACACGGCGGCATCCATGCGCTCCCGGGCCAGGCGGGCGATTTCGGCCAGCGTGAGGGCGTTCACCGCCGCGGCACCGGAACCCTTACCGTTCATTCGGCAGCGAGCCGGTCGCGCTCTACCGCTTCGTAGAGGGCCCGAATGTTGGAACTGCCGAATCCCCGGGACCCCCGGCGCTGAATGAGCTCGAAGAAGAGCGTGTTGCGCTCGTACGGTGAGCGACTGAACAGCTGCAACAGGTATCCCCATTCGTCGCGGTCGGCCAGCACACCGGTGGCCCGCAGCGCCGCGATCTCCTCCCGCACCCCGATGGAGCGCTCGGCGAGCATGTCGTAGTACGTGCCCGGGGTCCTCAGGAACTCCACACCGCGGTCCCGGAACTCATGGACCGCGGGAACGATGTCGTCGACGAGGAATGCGAGATGCTGAACCCCCGGGCCGCCGTTCCTTTCCAGGAACGCGTCGAGCTGTCCGGATCCCTTCACCGGATCCGGCGCGACGAGCGTGAAGGTGGCGCCCCCCGACGCGCTCCGGACGACGATCGAGTCCATCGCCTGGTCGCCGACTCCGACGTATTCGGAAAAGTAGCGGGAGAGCCCGAAACCGTCCTCGTAGTAGTCGGCGAACTCCGCCAGGGTGTTCCCCTCGAGGCAGATCGCCACGTGGTCCAGCGACCGGAGCCGGCCGGTCGGCCGGATCGGCTCCCCCGAGGTGGCGATCCAGTGGTGGCCGCCGGGGAAGGCCGACCCGGGACCGTCGGCAGCGGGAAGGAGCGTATGGGACACGCCGCCGAAGCCCGACAGCACCGGGTTGCCACCTGTGGAGCCGACGATGCTGCCACCGGCCGCCTCCGCCGCCCTGCAGGTTCCACTGACATCGTCACAGGTCAGCGCGATGTCGGCGATTCCCTCCCCGTGCTCGTCCAGGAACTTCCAGATCCCCCGCCCGGAGGTGACCAGCACGTCCACCCCGCCCTGCCGGAGCAGTACCGAACTCCGGTCGGCCGTCACCGCGTCCGCCACCCGCGTGAAGCCGAAGGATGAGACGAAGTAATCGACAGAAGAGCCCTTATCGATCGTATACAACTCGACGTACGCCATGTCTCGCACAGCCACAGAGAGTCCTCCTAAAGGGGATGGAGAAGGCAGAGGCGTCGTTCATGCGTCAGCCCGTCAGCCATCCGCGTTTCCCTTTCCCGCCTGCCTGACAGACGCCCCGGCGCACAGGGCCGGTCCAGCCGCGCACATGCCGGCTTCACCTGCCCGCACACCCGGAGCGCGGAGCGGACAGCAGAAGCGAGAACTTCGAGGCTCCGATGCGGAGGAATCCGCCTCCCATCGTGCACGACGCCGTCCGGCAGCACTATGTCCCGCGGGGGCTCTGTCGATCAATGCTCATCACCCGGAGGTTGTCTGACAACACGTCGGATCGATATGCTCCACGGCCACGCGTACCGCCGCGGTCAGCCCGGACAGCCCCACGTCCGGATCCGCGGTTCCCAGCGGGTCATACCGATCGTCCGGATACCCGGGAAAGGCGTTGCCGCGCAACACTCCGGCGCCGAAGGCCAGATCGGACGACAGGCGCGTTCAACTGCATCCTCGCCTCAGTTGAGCGCCACCGAAAGGCCATCGCGGTCTGGGGTGATCCCGCTCTCGACCCACTCTCGCCGGAACCACACGACCTGGTCGTCCTCATCCACGAGCCTCCGGATCGAGACGGCGTCACCTGGTGGCGGCTACGCTCGCCTCACACGCCCCGTTCGCGGCTCAACTCGTCATCATCGGCCGATCGGCCCAACATCTTTCCGAGTCACAGGGATATTTCGCCATGCCGTTTCCCGCTATCAATGCCTTGCGCAATTCCGTCCCGCTGGTCGACCACCAGCTGATCTCTTCCCACGCTGACGAGATACGCGCCACGCACCGGCTGTACGAGCACCTGATCGGCATTTGGTCCACCGGAGTCATCGAAGCCGCCCAGGACCTGGGAGTGTTCGAAGCGCTGACCACGGCCCCGTCCACTGCGGCCGAGCTGGCAAACCTGCTCGACACCGACCTTCGGGCGACTCGGGTCCTGCTCGACGGACTCCACGCCTACGACATCCTCGCGCGGAGCCGCGGCGAAGACGGCCAGGTCGTCTACACGCTGCCCGCCGAGCTGCACCGGGTGTTCTCGCCCGACAGCCTCTACAGTCTGGCCGGCAAGATCAGCCACGACCGCGCTGTGGCCTGGAACGCCTGGCGCAACCTGGCCGACGCGGTGCGCACTGGCGCGCGGGGCGAGAACGGCGCCGAGCAGCTCAACCAGATCTCCGAGAGCGACTACACCTCGCTGGTGCGCGGCATCAACTTCTGGGCTCCACCGATCACAGCCGCGCTGGCCGACACGCTGCGCGAGTTCGGCTGGACGGACGGCGCCTCCTCGATCCTGCTCGACGTGGGCTGCGGCACCGGGATCTACAGCCACCTCCTGCTGGAAGAGTTTCCCGAGCTGCGCGGCCGAGGCCTGGACGCCGAGCAGATCATCCCCATCGCCACCGAGCAGGCCGCTCGCCTCGGCGTCACGGACCGCTTCGAGCCGGTGGTCTGCGATTTCTGGAACCACGATTGGGGCGTCGGCGTCGACCTGGCGTTGTTCGTGAACATCTTCCACTTGCAGACACCTGACTCCGCCAGGGAACTGCTGCTGAAGTCGGCCAAGTCCCTCTCCGAGGGCGGCATGGTCGCCATCGTCGACCACATCCTCGACGAGGATGCCGGTGCGGGCTCCATCCAGAATCGATTCTTCCGCCTCTTCGCCGCCTCGATGCTGGCCACCGGCGGCGGCGACTCGTTCGGTGTCCAGGACTACGATCAGTGGCTGGCCGACGCGGGCCTGCGCCGGGTCAGGCTGATCGACACCCCGATGCATCGCGTCCTGCTCGCCCGTCTCGCCTGACCGGGGCCCGGCCCGCGGCGACACGTGGCGAACCCGGGTGGTCGGTGCAGCTCAGGAGTCCCGCGGCCGGCCGCGGGTCGCCATGGGCAACAACCACCCGGTGATCCCCGGCTGAAGGCTCGGTCATGCCAGGGAACCACGGTCCCCCGCCACCGACGCCGACCCGGCCGACGGAGCCGGCCCTGGAGCGTCGATCCGCGTGGCCGGGGCTCCGGCACAGGCCGGTCGGTACAGCCCGACGGTGACCGCGAACCGTCCCCGAGGAGCAGCGCCTCGATGGTGGGAGCAGCGCCGGAAATCGGACCGAAGCCGTTCGTGTCACCAGGCGGCGGTCACCGCCGGCGTTGCGCCGGCTCCGGAGGCAACGCGTGGCAGAGCGGAGCTGCCCCTGCCCGGCAGGCAGGGGCAGCTCCGTCGGAACGATGACGAGCCGACCGGTGTCCGACCGCCTGCCTGCTGCAGTCGGACAGTTCCGTGACGGCTCCCCCGTCAGCAGGGGTTACAGGTCGACCTGCTGGATCCCGGCACTGTCCGGCGTGGCCGACAGCGTGGTGCTGTAGTCGAAGTTGCGGGTGGACGTGGCAACGTTCGGCTGGGCGCAGACGGTCGTCCCCAGCCCGAGGTACGTCGAACCCGACCGCAGGTACCAGCCGGCGCAGTTCGGCCCGAAGATCCCGCCGTCCGGCATGTTGGTCGAGATGTAGCCGCTGATCCGGTAGTTGGTGCCACCCAGCGGACAGACCGAGAGCTGGCCGTAGCCGTAGCTGTTGGAGGCGGTGTAGGTGGCGCAGGGCGTGGTGGTCGTGCTCGAGGCCGCCGCCAGCGAGGCGGGAGCGGCCAACAGCGTCAGGGAGCCGGCGGTGGCAGCCACAGCCAGCGAACGAGCGATGCGCTTCATAGCATTCCTTGACTTGTCTCCAGCAGGAAGGAGGCCGGCCGCGCACCCCGTCTTCCAGGGGGCAAGCCGACCTGACGTACCGTCTAATGATCATTGACGACGTCGAATTGATGGAATCATCACCGTGCCCGGAAGCGCCAGTGAGAGCCGACGTCGCATGATTGAACACCGGCGCGCGTGGGTGGGGTGGTGCCGGCAGGGCGAGAGCGGGACGGGGTGACCCGGGCCAATCAAGGTCGGCCAAGGGGACGGAACTACGACGCGATACGAACTCTGCACCCTCCAAGGCCAGTTCGGTGTCCACGCTGAAGTACTGGTACCGCGGGGCCGTCTCGATGACGGCCTCGGGGTCCAGGTGCTTCGCTTCGTCCCAGGTTCTCCACCACGACGGATCCGGCCCGGGCCGACAGCCGCCCGAGGCGCGGGCACCCGCGCCCGGTCAGCCCCGGGCGAGCGCCCGAAGGTCCGCGCTCTCGTCGGCGAGCAGGTCAGCGTCGACCGGTGTCCGACGCTCGATGAGACGGCGTGCGGCGCCCACGTCCGACGGCCGGTTGACCCCCACCGCGCCCGCGCACCGGCCCTGTCGGAGAGCGAACAGACTGTACTCGCGCTCACCGAGCACGCCGCGGACCACGAACTGGTCCGCGCCCGCGATCTCCCCCGCCACTTCGAGGCGGGTGTCGTAGCGGTCGGACCAGAACCACGGCGCCCGCGGGCGCGGGGCCGCCCGCCCGAGCAGTGCCGCCGCGGCCGCACGGGCGCCGGTGAGCGCACCGTCCCAGTGCTCGGCGGGCGGGCGCGGGCCCTGCGGACCCAGCTGCCTGGCCAGGTCGCCGACGGCGAACACCCGGGGGTTGGAGGTGCGCTGCCGCTCGTCGACCAGTACCCCCGCGTCGACGGCCAGGCCCGCGTCCTCGGCGAGGGCGAGGTCACGGGTCAGGCCGACTCCGACGACGACCGCGTCGCAGTCCACAGACTCCGCTCCCCCGTCCAGGAGCAGCCGCACGCCCTTCCCCCGGTCCGCCACCTCGCGGACGGCGGCCCGCAGCACCCGCACTCCGTGCGCGCGGTGCTGGCCGTGCAGCAGTTCGGCGACCTGCGGGCCGACGGCGTGCTCCAGCGGGCGCGGCGCCGGGTCGATGAGCACCACGTCGCAGCCCAGCGTCACCGCGCTCGCGGCGACCTCGGCACCGATCAGCCCGGCGCCGATCACGCCCACCGTGGCTCCGGGCAGCAGCCGTTCGCGCAGTGACGCGGCATCCCGGGCGGTGCGCAGCACGGTCACGGCGGGGTGCCCGGCGCCCGGCACGGCGAGCCTGCGGGGCTCACCACCGGTGGCGAGCACCACGGCGTCGGCGGCCTCGGTGGTGCCGTCCGCCAGCACCACCCGGCCCTCGGCCGGCCGAATCGCGCTCACCCGTTCACCGAGCCGCAGCCGGATGCCGTGCTCCGCGTACCAGGCGCCCGGGCGCAGCGCGAGGTCGTCGACGGCCGCCCTGCCCAGCAGTACACCTTTACTCAACGGCGGTCTCTCATAAGGGAGTTCATGCTCGGCGCCGATCAGAGTCAGCCGTCCGTCCCAGCCCAGCGCGCGCAGTTCCGCGCACGCCGCGACCCCGGCCGCACCGGCGCCGACCACCACCACGCCGCCCGGTACTCCGGCCGCCATCACTCGACCGCGGTGGGGGTCAGCCACACCTGGCCGTCACGGACGTCGACCCGGTGGGCGAGCACGCCCGCGCTGGCGGGCAGTGCGACCGCCTCGCCGGTGCGCAGGCAGAACGCGCCGCCGTGCAGCGGGCATTCCACCCGCCCGTCCTCCGCCCAGCCCTCGGCCAGCGAGGCCGCGCCGTGCGTGCAGGTGTCGTCGATCGCGTAGAAACTCCCGCCGTCATTGAAGACGGCGATCGCCGCACCGGTACCGGTCTCATTCGCGGGAACCAGCACGGCCTCTCCGTCGGGTACTTCGCCGACCGCACCGATCAACAGTTCTCGTCCGGACACCGGTTCTCCTCGGGAATCGGATCAATTGGGGCGGTTCCCATCAGACCCGTCGACCGGCGGGAGTGGCAAGAAATGGCGGGGAGAATGAGTGATACTGCGTCACATCATTGGCTCCGCATGTGGTTTGATTGTCGGGTAACGTTCCATAGCGATTAAAAAAGTGGAATGGAGTGTCATGCCTCTCTCGACGGCATCGCCACTGGCCGGAGCACGGGTACTGGTGGTGGGCACCGGCAAGATGGGGGTCGCGACGGCCCAGGCCGCGCTGGCCGCCGGCGCCAAGGTCGTGCTGTCCGGCCGCTCGGCCGAGCGGCTGGCCGCGGTGGCGCAGTCGCTGCCCGAGCTCAGCACGATCGTCGCGGACCCGGAGCAGGCCCAGCAGGCGGTCGAGCTGGTCGAGCAGGCGGCCCCCGATCACATCGCGGCGCTCGGCGGCTCCGGCCACGTCAGCTCGGCCTACGGGATCGCCAACACCCCGCTTCCCGAGGCCATGAAGTCCTTCGGCCGGTTCTGGCTCAGCTACAACCTGCTCCAGGCGGCGGTCGGCAGGGTCCGCTCCGGCGGCTCGGTGACCCTGCTGTCCGGCTCCAGCAGCCACCGGCCCTCCGAGGGACGCGGTTTCTGGGGTTCGCTGCACGGCTCGATCGAGGCCCTGGGCCGCAACGCCGCCTACGAGCTGAGCCCGCTGCGGGTGAACACCATCAGCCCGGGCGGGATCGGCGTGACGCCGATGAACCGCCAGCTGGTCGACCACGCCGGCCGGCCCGAGGACATCGCCTCGATGGCGCTCGCCCTGATGTCGAACCCCGCGATCACGGGCACCCTGGTCGACGTCGACGGCGGCGAGTTCCTCGGCTCCTTCGAGTGAGCTGAGCGCGCGGTCGCCCCGAGGTCCCGGACCGCGCCGTCGGTGGTCCGGGACCTCACGCGTTTTCCAGCCGGCACCAGTTGTGGAGCGATTCGACCGTGAACCAGGACGCGACCCGGCACCGGGCCCACCGGCTGACCCGTGACGAGCGCCGCGCACTGGGCACGCTCGCCGGTGCGCTGGCACTGGACGTGGGCGGGCTGAACGTCATCAATCCCGCCCTGCCCGAGATCGGGGCGCACTTCGGCATGGGCAGCTCGGCGCTCCAGTGGACGATGACCGCCTATTCGGTCACGTTCGCCGGCTTCCTGCTGCTGAGCGGCCGACTGGCCGATCTGCTGGGCCGGCGCCGGATGTTCGCACTGGGCGTCGCGGTGTTCTCCGGCTCCGGGCTGGTCGCCGCGCTCGCCCCGATGGCCTGGCTGCTGATCGCCGCACGGGCCGCCCAGGGGCTGGGCGCCGCGATGTCCGGCCCGGCCGCGCTGGCCCTGCTGACCGAGGTGTTCGCGCCGGGCCGGGCCCGCGACCGGGCCCTGGGCGTCTACGGCGCGGTCGGCGCGGCCAGCGCGAGCCTGGGCCTGGTGCTCGGCGGCGTGATGACCGAATGGCCGGGCTGGCGTGCGGTGTTCACCACGCCGGCCGTCCTCGGTGCGCTGCTGCTGGTGCTGACCCGCCGCGCGCTGCCCGAGGGGGGCGGCGCGCGGCGGGGCAGTGTGGACGTACCGGGCGCCGCACAGGTGACCCTGGGGCTGCTGCTGGCGGTCTTCGGGGTGAGCCGGGCCGGCGAGGCCGGATGGGACGACCCGGTCGCGGCCATCGCCCTGGTCCTCGCGGTCCTCGCCCTGGCGGCGTTCATCGTCCGGCAGCGCCGTGCCGCCGATCCGTTGCTGCCACCGGCGTTCTTCCGGTTGGCGTCGGTCCGGGCCGCCTCGTTGACCGCCTTCCTGCAGTACGCCGCCGCGGTGGGGCTGTTGTTCCTCGCCCCGCTGTACCTGCAACAGCTGCGCGGCTACTCTCCGACCGCCTCCGCCCTCGCCCTGCTCCCGATGTCCTGCGTGGTCTTCACCACCTCGAACTTCCTCACCCGGCACCTGCTCGCGCGGTTCGGGCAGAAGCCGGTGCTGGTGGCCGGGTTGCTGCTGATCGCCGTCGGCATGGCCCGGTGGGCCTGGCTGTCGCCGGCCGGCGGTTACTGGTCGCAGATGCTGCCCGGGGTCGCGGTCACCGGACTGGGTATCGGTCTGGTGTTCCCCTCGATGACGGCGGCGGCGCTGACCGGCGTGCCCGCCGATCAGCACGGCGTCGCCGGTGCGCTGAACGTGGTGGCGCAGCAGGTGGGTTGCAGTGTAGGGGTGGTGCTGCTGGTCTCGGTCTCGGTCGCGGCCACCCCGTCGTCCGGCCCGGCCGGCCAGCTGGCCGGATACCACGCCGCCTATCTGACGGCGGGTCTGTCCTGCGTGGCCGGTGCGCTGCTGGTGGGGTTCAGCCGCGCCTGGTCGGAGCGCTGACCTCAGGCTCCGCCCGCCGCCACGGCCCGCGTCGCCGGGCGCCGGCGGCGGCGCGGGCGCAGCAGGTACCACTCCACGAACAGCAGGTGCAGCGCGAGGGCCGCCCACAGGCCGGCGGCGTTCATCTCCTCGAACACCAGCCGTTGTTTGTCGGCGTAGGTCTCCGGCAGCAGCCAGTCGGTCACCTCGACGCCGAGCCTGCCCACGATCCGGGAGGTGGCGATGGTGGTGCTCAACGCCACGTTGCGCAGCATCCACCTGCGGTGGTCCTCGTACCGGTGCTGGACCGCCGCCAGCAGGCCGAGAACGGTCGTCGCCGCCCAGAGCGCCGACATCGCCAGCAGGGCGGCTCTGATGCCTTGACCGGCCGGGGTGAGCACAGCGACCGGGAAGGCCAGCAGGCCGGAGGGAATGACCCCGGCCAGGTAGTAGACCCAGCCGACCCGGCGGTGCACCCGCGGGTGGTTGTTGCGCAGCCACGGCCACACCTGGGTCCAGGCCAGCAGGACCGCGACGACGCCGGTGAGCACGTGCACGGTCAGCAGGGGATGGTGCAACGCGATGTCGGGGCGGATCGGCACCCGGGACTGTTCGGGGTCGAGCGTGACGTACCGGTACCCGCCGTAGACCGCGAATCCGACGCAATAGGCGGCGAACAGCACGATCCAGATCCGGCGCCACCACGGCGGGGGGGCCGAGGCCGAGCGGGCGGTCTGCGGGACGTCCGCCGCTACTTCTTTTGCGGTGGTCATGCGAACACCTCATTTCAGGGCAGGAAGGGCAGGGGTTTGCCCGGTCCATGCTCAGTGGCCGCGATGACCGGCGACAAGGCGTTCTTAACGTACTGTGCGGACGAATTTCCTTTTGTCAAAAAGGAATTGCCCGCGCCCAACCCCCCTCACGGGAGGTCGGTCACGGGCAATTCCCAGCGGTGTGCGGCCGGCACCGGGCCGAGCCGGGTCTCAGGTGGTCGCGGGAGCGGCCCCCTCCTGCTCGACCGCCGGGGCGACCGCCGGGGCGGCCGCGGCCTCGTCCGTCCGCCAGCCGCGGCGCACGGCGGCGACCACCAGCACACCGACCAGGCAGACCAGGGCACCCGCCACGTAGGCGGCGTGGTACCCGTTCAGGGTTCCGGCCGGCGTGTCCGAGGTCGTGCTGACCGTGGCGACCACCACCAGGGCGGCCACCCCGACGCTGGAACCGATCTGCTGGGCGGTGACGTTGACGGCGCCGGCAACGCCGTGCTGCCGCGCCGGTACGCCCATCAGCGAGCCCACGGTCATCGACGGGAAGGTCAGGCCCTGCCCGATGCCGGTGAGCAGCAGACCGGGCAGCAGGTCCAGCCAGTAGTTGCCGTCCACCGGGGTGAACAGCCAGGCGACCAAGGCGGCGCCGATGAAGAACAGGCCGATGATCATCGGGATCCGCGGGCCGAACCGGCCCAGCAGACGGCCGGTCAGCAGGTTCGCGACGAAGAACAGGATGATCGACTGCGGCACCACCGCGAGCCCCGACTCGAGCGGCGAGTAACCGAGCACACCCTGCATGTACAGCGGGGCGAAGAACAGCATCCCCACCGCGGCGCTGTAGTGCACGAGTGCAGCGAGCGAGCTGATCCGCACCGGGACCGACCGGAACAGGCTGAGCGGCATCAGCGGGTCCGCGCTGCGGCGCTCCCATACGAGGAACCCGACCAGTAGCACGACGGAACCCACGAGGGAGACCACGGTGCCCGCGTCGCCCCAGCCGCTCGCGCCGCCCCGGCTCACACCGAACACCGCGAGCACCAGCCCGGCGGTGACCAGCACCGCCCCGGGCAGGTCCAGCGGCGAGGGGTGCCGGACGCTGGGCGGCAGCGCCGCCTTCACCCCGAGCAGCACGACCACTCCGAACAGCACCGAGAAGATCATCGTCGCGCGCCACCCAGCGGTCGAGGTGAGCACGCCGCCGAGCACGACGCCACCGCTGAAGCTTGCCGCGCCCACCGATCCGTACACCGCCATCGCGCGGTTGCGCTCGGGCCCCTCCGGGAACACCTCGGCCAGCAGCGCCAGCGTGGCGGGCCCGATCAGGGCCGCGCCGACGCCCTGGAACGCCCGGGCCACGATGAGCATCCCGGCCGTCGGGGCGAGGGCGCCGACCAGGGCGGCGACGGTGAACAGCACCACGCCGGTGCCGAACACCCGGCGGCGGCCGAGCACGTCCGCGGCCCGGCCTCCGAACAGCAGGAAGCCCGCGAAGGTGAGCGCATAGGAGGTCATCGTCCACTGCAACGTGGCACCGTCGAGCGAGAAGTGCTCGCCGATCTCCGGTAGCGCCGCGTTCAGCACGCCGAGCCCGCTCAGGTCGAGCCCGAGCGCGCCGGCCAGGACGGCGAGCGCGAGCCCCCGTCGGGGGCCCGGCGCCGACGGCAGATCGCCGGTCGCACCGGGGCCGGATCGTGTAGTCAAGGGACACTCCCATCTTCGGGGCGAGCACGCGGTGTGACGGCGCGGCCGCTGGCCACATCAGCAGTGAACTGCACTAGTAAACCGCCGGTTCTGCGACCCGGTCCAATAACCTTCACCATAACGACGGGTTATCACCGCGCCCATCGGGACAACTTAACGAATTGACCCCCCGCGCGGTCACCGCATTCACCCGCCAGCCATCCGAGGCGCTAGGTTCGACATCGGCTGAACGGCAGCACCGTACACCGCTGCGGGCAATCCGGCGGAAATGACGCTGCCGTTTCCGACTGAGGGGAATGACGCTCCCATGCGGATCGTACCTAAAGACCGCCTGCCGGTGGTCCGAATCAACGGCGAGATCGCGGCACACGTTTTCGACGGCGCGCAGCACGGCGACGTGGGGTCGTCGGCGTTCGTCGTGGACCTGCCCCCCGGACCGGGACCGCGCCGCCATCTTCACCCCTACGACGAAATCTTCGTCGTAGTACGGGGAACCGCGCGGATCGAGGCCGACGGCCGGACGCACGAACTGACGCCCGACGAGATCTGCGTGGTGCCGGCCGGAACGGCCCACACCTTCACCGCGGTCGGACCCGATCGGGTGCAGATGGTGAACATCCACGTCGCCCGGCAGGTCCACACCGTCTGGGCCGACGAAACCGGCCCCGACCATTCCTACGAATACGGCCACACGTCCTGACCGGCGCCCACAGCGCCCCACCGGAAAAGGAGAGGGAAATGGACCTCAAGCTCACCGGAAAGACCGCCCTGATCACCGGGGCGAGCCGGGGAATCGGCCTGGCGATAGCCCGCGCGCTTTCCGCCGAAGGCGTCCGTGTGATCGGCGCCGCGCGCACCATCAGCGCCGAACTGAAGGAGATCACGCCGCACACCTTCGCGGTCGACCTCTCCGAAAGCGCCGCCGCCGCGCGACTGGTGGAATTCGCCCTGGCCGAGACCGGTGGAATCGACGTCCTGGTCAACAACGTCGGCGCGCCGGACACCAGGACCGAGGGTTTCCTGGCCATCGACGACGACGGCTGGGCGAAGGTCTTCGACACCAACCTGTTCATCGCCGTGCGGACCACCAGGGCGGCCCTGCCCGGCATCATCGAGCGCCGGGGCTCGGTGATCAACATCGGCAGCACCAACGGCCGTCTCCCGCTGCCGGTGGTCATCGACTACTCCGCCGCCAAGGCCGCCCTGCTGAGCTTCGGCAAGTCGCTGGCCGAGGAGTTCGGCCCGGCCGGTGTCCGGGTGAACACCGTCTCGGCCGGACCCGTCATGACCGACGCGTGGACCGGCGACGGCGGGATCGCCGACGAGCTGGCCAAGCAGGCCGGGCTCTCCCGCGCCGAGCTGCTGTCGCAGGTGCCGACCATGCTCGGGCTGTCCACCGGCGCCCCGACCACGGTGGACGAGATCGCCACCGTCGTCACCCTGCTGGCCTCCCGGCGGGTGGACAACATCAACGGTTCCGAGTTCATCATCGACGGCGGCCTGCTGAAGGCCGTCTGATCCGCGTCCACCGACAAGGAGTTCAGACATGTCACCACTTGCCGGCAGGACCGCACTGGTCACCGGAGCATCCCGGGGACTGGGGCGGGCCATCGCGATCCGCCTGGCCTCCGACGGCGCGCTGGTCGCGGTGCACTACGGCGGCAACGAGGCGGCCGCGAAGCAGACCGTCGCCGAGATCGAACAGGCTGGCGGGCAGGCCTTCACCATCGGCGCCCGGCTGGGCACCGACGGGGACCTCGACCGGCTCTTCGCCGGCCTCGAAACCGGCCTGGCCGGGCAGCCGCTGGACATCCTGGTGAACAACGCGGGCGTGTTCACGGGCGCGTTCGAGACCACCACACCCGAGGAGTTCGACCAGGCGTTCGCGGTGAACGTCCGGGCGCTGTTCTTCCTCACTCAACGGGCCCTGCCACTGCTGCGCGACGGCGGACGCATCATCAACATGTCCTCCGGCGTCACCCGGCTGGCGATTCCGCAGACCGTCTACCAGATGACCAAGGCGGCGGTGGACGTGCTGGGCCGCTCGCTGGCCCAGCTGCTGGGCCCGCGCGGCATCACCGTCAACACCGTCCAGCCCGGTGTCACCGATACCGACATGAACGCCTGGCTGCGCGACAACCCCGAGGCCACCAGGGCGATAGAGGGGATCACCGCGCTGGGCCGGCTCGGCCGGCCCGCCGACATCGCCGACGTCGTCGCCTTCCTCGCCTCCGACGATGCCCGCTGGGTCACCGGCCACGCGATCGAGGCCACCGGGGGCTTCTTCCTCGGTCCCAACGGATAACTGGAGGGAACTGCCATGACCGAAAACGAGACGCTCACCGTCCCCGGAGCCGACGAGCTGCCCGCGGCGGTCCGCAACGGCCTGCCGAGCGCGGGACACCGCAGGCTCGACGCCCTCGTCGGGGTGTACGACGTCGAGAAGTTCACCTACTTCCTCGGCGGGACCCCGGACAACCCGATCTTCTCCCGGCTCCGCTGCGACATCCGGTGGCTGGACGAGACCGGCGGCCGGTTCCTGAACGTGGAGGACAGTGGCCTGCTGCTCGGCCAGCCGTACTTCCGACGCGGCACGCTGGGGTACGCGACGATGGACGACCGCTACGAGTGGATCACCATCGACAACGTGACCACCGCCGAGATGCAGTTCAAGGGCCTGCCCGGCAGCGGCAGCGCCGACGAGATCTGGATGTCCGGCGAGTTCACCGACCCCGGGGTGCTCAACCCCGACTCGCTCGGCAAGCGGGTCGGCATCCGCACCCTGATCAAGCTGGAGGCCCCCGGCCGCCACGTGATCGAGATGCACTTCACCCCGCCGAACGAGCCGGAGCGGCTCGCCGACCGGATGATCTGCACCCGGCGCGACTGATCCGACGGCGCCCGTGCGCGAGTGGCGTTCCCGGAGTTCCGGGAACGCCACTCGCGCATGAGCGCCCAGGCCCTCACCAGGGCAGCGGGCGTCCGTCCCGGAAGAAGCCGCCGGTGGGGCCGTCGTCCGGCAGCGCGGCGGCCCACACCACGCCCGCGGCGCCGTCGCGCACCGGCCGGCCGCCACCACCGCCCATGTCGGTGGCCACCCAGCCCGGACAGACCGCGTTGACCAGGATCCGGTCGGCGCGCAGCTCGGCGGCGAGCATCCGGGTGAGCGCGTTCAGGCCCGCCTTGGAGACGGTGTACGCGGGCGTGCCGCCGCCCATGTTGGTCAACGAAGCCGTCTCGCTGCTGACGTTGACGATCCGGCCGTGCCCGCCGACCCGCAGCAGCGGCAGGAAGGCCTGGACCACCCGCCAGGCCCCGTAGAGGTTGGTGTCGGCCGCCTCGGCGACCACCCTGAGGTCGGCGTCCGCGGCCCGCTGCCAGGTGTCGTACGTGATGGCGGCGTTGTTGACCAGGACGTCCAGTCTCCCGAACCGCTCGCGCACCTGGTCGGCGGCCCGGACCACCCCGGCCGGATCGGTGACGTCGAGCAGGAGCGGGTGCACGTCCGCGCCGTCGGCCGACAGCTCGCCCGCCGCCCGCTCGGCCGCCACCTGGGACCGGGCCGAGAGCAGCACGGTGTGGCCGCTGGCGCCGAGCTGGCGGCAGACCTCCCGGCCGATGCCCCGGTTGCCGCCGGTGACCAGCGAGATCGTCCTGCCGGTTGAGGACATGTGTCCTCCCTCCTCCTCGTCCGCATAACAGTCTTCCGATCATCCGTCCGGTTCTGAGTATTCGTCCAAGACCTTCTGTGATAACCAGGAACTATGGACGCACATTTGAGGGACCTCAGATACTTCGTCACGACGGCCGAGGAGCTGAACTTCACCCGCGCGTCCGAGCGGCTCTTCATCTCCCAGCCCGGTCTCAGCAAGCAGATCCGGCGCCTGGAGGAGCAGTTGCGCACGCAGCTCTTCCACCGGGACCGACGCGTGGTCACCCTCACCGCGGCCGGCGAGGCGCTGCTGCCCGGCGCCCGCGAGCTGTTGCGGCTGTGGGACGAGGCGCAGCGCACGGTGAGCGACGCGATGGCCAACAAGGGGGCGGTTCTCGTCGTCGGCCTCTCCACCAGCGTCGGCCGGGGCCTGCTCCAGCGCGTCCGCGAGCGATTCACCGAGCGGCGGCCGAACTGGCGCCTCCAGCTGCGGCAGATCAACTGGGAGGATCCGACCGCCGGACTCGCCGACTCCGAGGTGGACGTGTCGCTGGTCTGGCTGCCGATACCCAATCAGGACGCCTTCGCCATACGGCCGGTGGCCAGCGAGCCCCGGCACGTGGTGCTGCGCGAGGACCATCCGCTGGCCGATCGCACCGAGGTGGCCTTCGAGGAGCTGCTGGACGAGCCGTTCCTGGCCCTGCCCGCCAACGCCGGTCCACTGCGCGACTACTGGCTCGCCCTGGAGAGCCGGGACGAGCGGCTGCCGAGGATCGGCGCGGTGGTCGCCAACGCCGAGGAGACCCTGGCGGCCATCGAGGAGGGCAGCGGGATCACGCTGATGGCGGCCGGCAACGCCGCGATCTACCGCCGGCCGGGAATCCGCTCGGTGCCCGTCACCGGCCTCGCCCTGAGCCTGCTCGCGGTCGCCTGGCGCACCGACGACCACCGCACCTCGGTGCGCGACTTCGTGGAGGCCCTGGGCGCCTGCGCCTGCGTGAACACTTAACGAGCTACCTTCGAGCCCTGCCCGATCTTCTGGCGACCGCCCGGACGCGACCGTATGGTCGATCACGGGTCTGAATGATCAGTCCCGGACGCGGGCGCGCGGCGGCGGTGTCCGGCCGTGCCCGGAGCTGGATCGTGGCCGATGAGCGGAGAACGCCGCAGGCAGCATCGACCGGTGCTGCCCGCGGCGTTCGACCCCCGGCCGAACGACGATCCGATGAGAGGACGGGAAAGTGTCCAGTCGGTTCACAGCCAGTCGGTTCACAGCCAGTCGGTTCACAGGACGAACTGAGCAGCTCACGACCATCGCCACGGCGCTGGGTGAAGCGGCCCCCGGTCCGGTCATCGTCACCGGCGAACCGGGCTCCGGACGCAGCGCGCTGCTGCACCGGGCCCTGGAGCTCACGGACGGCGCGCGCGACGCGGTGGTCGCCGTGGCGCCGGTGACGGGGCCGGCGGCGGGGCCGGGCCGGGCCGCGGTGGTGGCCGCCACGGCCCGGGCACGGGCGGCCGGACGCCGGCCGGTACTGGTGCTCGACGACGCCCACCTGGCCGCCCCCGCCGTCGTTCGCACCCTGCGCGACCTGCACCGGGAGTACAACGCGGTGATCCTGGCCAGCGCTCCGGCCGGCGTCGCGGACAACCTCGACTGCCTGCGCTACGAGCCGGGCCTGCGCCTGGTCCGGCTCGGCCCGCTGTCCGAAGCGGAGGTGGGCGCCATGCTGCGCGGACCGGCCGGCACCCCGATGCGCCCGGCGACGGCGGCCGCCCTGCACGCCGCGACGGCGGGCCGCCCCGCCCTGCTGGCCGAGCTGCTCGCCGCGCTGCACACGGGAGCGGCCACCCGGGACCGGGACGACTCCGCGGACCCCGGCGGACCGTGGCGACCGGGCGAACTGCCGGATCTGCGCGGCAGGTTGAGCGAGGAGGGCGAACGACAGCTCACCGCGGCGCTCGACCGGGCCTGGCAAGGCCTCGCGCTGGACCGGGCCGCCGAGCTGACCCGGCTCGCCCTCGCGGCCGGGCTCACCGACGCGGCGGCGCCGGTACGGGCGTTCCTGCTGCTGGTTGCGGGCCGCGCCGACGAGGGCCTGGCGTTCCTGGACGGCCTGGCCGACGGGGCGTGGCAGGGCCGCACCGGACAGCGACTGGTGCTGACCCGGGCGCTACTGCTGGCACTCGGTCTCCGGCAGACCGGACGGGCGGGCGAGGCACTGGCCTCGGCCGTCGAGGACGGAACCCTGTCGGCACCGCGCGCGGCCGCGTACCGGGCCTGGCTCCAGGCGGTCACCGGCGACCTTCACGGCGCGGCCTGGACGCTCGACGGTTTCCAGGCGGACGACGACCCGCAGACCACGCTCTTCGCGCGGGCCGCCCTGGCCGCGGTCGCGTTGGGCACCGAGCGCCCGGCACAGGCCGTCTTCGACCTCCGCCGGGCGGTCATCGCCGCCGGCCAGGTGCGAGCCGAACTTCCCTGGCTGGAGCCTCTGTTGACCGCGTCAATGATCGACGCGGCGCTGCTCGCCGGCCGGATCAGCGAGGCCATGACGCTCTCCGCCGAGTTCCACGCGGCAGCCGAGGGCCGGGACTGGGACGCCGCGGTGGCCCTGCTCTCCGTACTCAACACCCCCGCTCCGACTGCCGGCCGCCCCGAGCGGCCAGGCGTACGGTAGCCGCCCGGCACACGCTGGTGCCCCGGCCCCCCACGGGCCGGGGCACCGGCGCGTGGGGCGGTCGCCGGGCGGCGGGCACGGAAGCGGGAGCGGCACCTCGGTACACGGACGGCGCGGATGCCGGTAGGAGTAGGAGCGGGCAGCCGCGTGCCGAGCCGCCGCGCCGCCCTGACCACCGGGCGACGGGCTCACCCGTGTGGCAGTGCCCCCCGGCGCAGGGCCAGCATGGTGATGTCGTCGAACTGGTCGGCGGTACCCACGTGGCGGTTCAAGGCCCGCTCCACGCCGTCCAGCAGGACGTGGCCGCTGGCGGCCGGGCGGTCGAGCACCTCGAAGAGCCGCCGCATTCCGAACTGCTCGCGTTCGGCCGAGCGCGCGTCCGGCACTCCGTCGGTGTACAGGAAGAGCTGGTCCTCGGGGGCCAGGACGACGGTGCCGAGCGAGTAGGCGCTGTCCGCCATCATCCCGACCGCGGGTCCGGTGGGCCGCAGCAAGCTTCGGCCGCCGTCCGCCCGCAGCAGCACCGGCGGGTTGTGTCCGGCGTTGATGAACAGCAGTGAGCCGTTCGCCGGGTCGAGGACGCCGAAGAAGAGCGTGGCGAAGTAGCCCTGCCGGAGATGGTGCCGGGCGAGGTAGCGGTTGGTGTTGACCACCGCCCGGACCAACGGCCCGGCTCCCGGCGACAGCGCCGGCGGCGCACCGGCACCCGACGGGTGTGCCGCCTTGGGCGGGGCGTCCTCGGCGGTGTGCCGCAGCAGGGTGCGGATCAGCGCCATGAACAGCGCCGCGCTGACGCCCTTGTCGCAGACGTCGGCCAGCACGAAGCCGAGGCTGCGGCCGTCCGGCATCTCGAACCCGTCGTAGAAGTCCCCGGACACGTGCCGGGCCGGGCGGAACCGGAACGGGAACTCCCAGCCCGGCGGGGCCGGCAGGCGCTCGGGCAGGAAGCCGGCCTGGATCTCGCGTGCGATGCTCAGCTCGCGCTCGTACCCGAGCAGGCTCGCCTCGGCGGCCATCGCCTCGACCACGCCGATCAGTTGCCCCCGCTCGGCGGAGGAGTACAGCCGGCTGCGCAGCAGGCTCGGCAGGTACGGCGGGATGACGTAGTCGAAGCCGCCGCGGACACACTCCTCCAGCGCCGACAGGTCGCCCTGCGGGAAGACCAGCACGGTGCCGTGCCCGGCGAGCGGGGCGAGCCGGCGGCTCAGCAGGGCGACCCGTCGCAGCCCGAGCGAGGCCGACACCAGGACCAGGTCGGCGTCGGCCTCGGACGGGGGCAGCGGCCGGGCCAGCAGCTCGGCCGGGTCCGCGTGACGGACCTCGAAGCCGCCGTCGGCCAGCGCGGCGTCGAGGTCGCGGGTCGGCCGGACGGCCTCGGCGACGACGAGGGCGGTGTTGCGGCGCACCGGGCTACCGCCGCACGGTCAGCGTGCAGCGGTTGCGACCGTCGACGTACTCGTACGCGAAATCGTCCACGCTGTGCCGGACCAGCAGCAGGCCGTAGCCGCCGACCGGTCCGGCGGCCGGCCCCGCGGCCAGACGCGGGGCCGGGTCGTGGCCGCTCGGGTCGAACGGGGCCGCCTCGTCATCGATCAGCAGCCGGACCCACTCCTCGGCCACGCAGCCCGCCAGCTCGATCGCCCCCGCGCCGCCCCGGTAGCCGTGCACGACCGCGTTGGTGGTCAGCTCGTCGGCGGCCAGCCGCAGCCGGTAGGTCTGGCCGCGGGAGAGGCCGGCCCGACCGGCGAGTTCCGCCACGAAGGCCGCGACCTCCCGCGAGTAGCACCGGCGGCCCTCCAGACGCAGGGCGGCGGTGCTCATCCGGCGCGACGGTGCTGCACCGTGAGGCTGTGGTCGAAGCCCGTCAGCCGTACCGTCTCGGCGACCTCCTCGGAAGGGTTCAGCAGGACGATCTCGACGTCACGGCCGAGCTGCTGGTGCACGCGCACCAGGCAGCGTAGCCCGGCCGACGAGAGGTAGCTCAACTCACTGACGTCGAGCACAAGTTGGCGCGGGCGTTGCTCGACGACGTCGACCAGCAGCCGGTCGATCCGGTCGACCGAGGCCGCATCGGCCTGGCCGCCGAGGGTGACGGTGGCGATGCCCTGGCGGACGGTGATCCGCGCGTCGATGCTCATGGTGGACCTCACTGTCGGTCGGTGGTGGGAAGGTCGGTGGCGGGAAGATCGGTGACGGGGCCGTCGGTGGCGGGGCCGTCGGTGACGGGGATGGCGACCAGCAGTCCCGCGGAACGCGGGCCGACGGTGATCCGCCGCTGGTCGGCGAGCGGCTGCTCCTCCCCCGGCACGCACACGTCGTACGGTGCGGCGGCCGAGGTGTCGGCGAACCGGGCCCAGCGCGACCCCTCGGGTGGCTCGGGGAGCCGGAGTTCCACCGGCTCCCAGTGGGCGTTGGCCGCGAGGTGGACGACGTCCGTGCCCTCGCGCAGTGTCAGCGCCAGCAGCCGGTTCCCCTCGGAGCGGTCTGGCTCGCCGGGACGGACCCCGTCCCGGGTGGCCTCCACCGAGGTGGCGTGCCGGGCGCGCCGCAGGGCGGGATGGGCCCGGCGGAAGGCGATCAGCTGCCGGACGAAACGCGTCAGCTCCGCGTTGCGCTCGGCCGACTCCCAGTCGATCCAGGAGAGTTCGTCGTGGCAGTAGGCGTTGTTGTTGCCGTGCAGGGTGCGGCCTGATTCGTCCCCGGCGCTGAGCATCGGCACGCCGTGCCCGGTGAGCAGCAGCAACAGCGCGTTGCGCACCTGCCGGGAGCGCAGCGCGAGCACTTCGGGGTCGTCGGTCGGCCCCTCGCGCCCGCAGTTCCAGGAGTGGTTGACGCTCTCGCCGTCCCGGTTGCCCTCGCCGTTGGCCTCGTTGTGCTTCTCGTTGTACGACACCAGGTCGTGCAGGGTGAAGCCGTCGTGCGCGGTGACGAAGTTGACCGACGCGAGCGGTCCGCGCCGCGGGTAGAGGTCGGGCGAGCCGAGCATCCGGTCGGCCAGTTCGCCGGCCGCGCCCTCGTCGCCCTTGAGGAAGCGGCGCACGGTGTCGCGGTAGCGGCCGTTCCACTCGGCCCACCGCCCGCGCTGGTCGGGGAAGCTGCCCACCTGGTAGAGGCCGGCCGCGTCCCAGGCCTCGGCGATCAGCTTGGTGTCCCGCAGCACCGGATCGGCCGCGATGGCCTCCAGCAGCGGCGGGTTCTCCAGTGGGGTCCCGTCCGGAGCGCGGACCAGGACGGAGGCGAGATCGAAGCGGAACCCGTCGACGTGGTACTCGGTCACCCAGTACCGGAGGCAGTCGAGCACGAAGGCGCGGGCGAGCGGGTCGTTGGCGTTGAAGGTGTTGCCCGTGCCGCTCAGGTTCCGGTACCCGCCCTCGGGGGTGAGCATGTAGTACGCGCTGTCGTCGAGGCCTCGGAAGGAGATCGTGGGGCCGCGCTCGTCGCCCTCCGCGGTGTGGTTGAACACCACGTCCAGCACGAGCTCGATACCGGACCGGTGGAGCTGCTTGACCAGTTCCTTCAGCTCGCGGACCGCCTCGCCGCTCGCGTAGGAGGCCTTGGGCGCGAAGAACCCGACCGTGCTGTAGCCCCAGTAGTTGTAGAGCGGGCGCCCGGCCCGCGGGTCGCTGCGGACGTTGTCGCTCTCGTCGAACTCGAAGACCGGCAGCAGTTCCAGGCAGTTGACGCCCAGCTCCCTGAGGTAGGGGATCTTCTCGGTGAGCCCGGCGAAGGTGCCGGGGGCGCGGACGCCGGACGAGGGGTGGCGGGTGAAGCCGCGCACGTGTGCCTCGTAGACCACCAGGTCGGCCGGTGCCAGGCGGGGCGGACGGTCGTCCTCCCAGTCGAAGGCCGTGTCGGGCACCTGGGCGCGGTAGGGGTAGAGCCGCCCCTGCCGGTTCGGGGTGCCCCACTCCTCGCGTCCCCCTAGCGCGCGGGCGTACGGGTCGGCGAGGATCCTGGTGGGGTCGAACCGGCCGGCCCCGGCCGCGCCGGCCGGCCCGGCGGCGCGGTAACCGTACTCGACGGCGTCCGGGTCCAGGCCCAGGACGGTCATCGCGTACACCCCGCCGACCCGGTAGCGCTCGGGGAACGGTAGCTCGGCGAAAGGGAGTTCGGCGCCCGGCCGGAACAGCACCAGGGTCACCGCGCCGGCCCCGTTGGACGGTACGGAGAAGCTGATCCCGCCGGGCACCCGCCTCGCGCCGTAGGGCAGCGGACGGCCGGGGCCGACCGTGAGGCCGGCCCCGGCGGTCGGTGACGCCGCGGTCAGTGGCTCGATGCTCACCGGCCCAGCGCCTCCACACCCTCGGCCACGGTGTCGGCGACCACGAAGGCGTCCAGGAAGCCGGTCGCCGACATCACCACGCGCGCCTCCGCCGGCACCCCGGCCAGGGCCAGCGGGACGTCCTTGTGCCGGGCCTCCCGGTAGACCAGCAGCAGAACCCGCAGGCCCGCGCTGGAGATGTAGGACACCTCGCTGAGGTCGAGCAGCACCCGGCCGCCGACCGGCAGCAGGTCCATCAGACCGGTGTGCGCCTCGGCCGCCGTGACGCTGTCCAGTTCCCCCTTGAGCACGAGGACGGTGACCGCCCCCCGCATGTACTTCTCGACGTGCATCTCGCCCTCCGCTCAGTGGTCCGTGCCGGGCGTGGTGGGCTCCAGCCGCACCCGCACGGTCACGTCGGTCGTGCTCTCCGGCAGTGCCACGGTCATGGTCTGTGGGTCGAAGTCCCGCCAGGGGCTGCCCTCGATCTCCACCTGGGCCAGCCGAGCGGTGCCCGGCACCAGCAGGTCCGGGGAGACCCTCAGCGTCCGCTCCGCGTCGGCGCGCGGCCGGAACCACAGCTCCAGCGGTTCGCGGCTGAGCAGCAGCCGCTGGTAGACCGTGGCCAGGTAGGCGAGTTCGGCCTTGTGGTAGAGGCTCATCGCGTGGTTGGCCTTGGTGCGCTCGGTGCCCAGCAGGTAGGGCAGGCCGTCGGCCAGGACGTTGAAGTAGACCCCGCCCTCCTGGTGGTCGAGGAAGAAGGTGTTGTAGAAGGCGCTGGACTCCCGGGCCTGACGCAGGAACTCCTCCTCGCCGGTGTGGCCGGCCAGGATCTGGTACGCAAGGATCGCCTGCTCCTGCTGCCACCAGGCCTTGCGGTCGTGCCAGGTGAAGCGGTGCGGGCTGTCCCCCGCGCCCTGGGTGCGTTCCAGCACGTCGTACCAGCCGTGCCGCTGCGGGTCGCCGCCGAACCTGGGCATGCTCCGCCCGAGACGCAGCGCCAGGTGGCGGTAGGCGACCTTGGGCCGGATGGCCTGCATGCGCATCAGGTTCCAGGCGATCTTCAGGTTGTGCCCGACCACCGCACGGTCCTGCTGCCAGCCCCAGCTGGTGTCCGGGGTCCAGTCGCCGTGGAACCGCTCGTTGACGAACGGGTTCGCCGGGTCGGGGAAGTGCCGGACGATCAGGTCGAAGGTCTCCTCCAGCAGATCGGCGTGCTCCTTCGAGCCGCTGGCGAGGAACAGGTTGACCAGGTAGGCCGGGGCGTGGTCGCCGATCGAGTTCCAGTTCTTCCGCGAGCGGTTGTGGCGCAGCGACTCATGGTGCGGGCTGAGGTGGATCGGGTCGATGTGCGAGTAGTAGCCGCCGCGCTCCTCGTCCCGGAAGAACTTCTGGAACAGCCGCAGGGTGCCGTCGACGTCGGCGGCGATCCGCGGGTCCTTGGTGATCCGGTACACCTGGGTCGGGCCGACCAGCGCGTAGATCTGCTCGTACGCCGGGATCGCCTCGTAGTCGTCGCTGAACTCCGAGGTGAACAGCTTGGTCTCGACCCCGTCCCGCACGTCGATGCCGTGGTACCAGTACACGACGTCGTTGTCCCGGTCGATGAACCTCATGTGCTCGCGCAGGTACTCTGTGCCGCGCTCCGCGACGGTGAGGAAGTCCTCGTCGCCGCTGAGGTGGTAGGCGGAGGCCATGCCGTACACCAGGCGGGAGACGGTGTCGGTCTCCTGGACGTGGTGGTCGCTCTTCTCCCCGCTCAGCCGGAGCTGCGTCCGGTAGTCGGCGAAGTCCGGCAGCGGACCGTCACCGAACTGGGCGTTGCGGTAGAACCGGGCCAGCTCGCCCAGCTGGCGGGGCCACCAGCCGCCCTCCTCGAAGGAGTAGCGGCCGGCGGCCGGTCCGGTGAGCACGATCCGGGTGGCGTCGAACTCGTAGCCGCCCCGGGACGGGTAGAAGACGCCGTGGGCGAACAGGTGCTGCCCGGGGACGAGCAGCGCGGCAAGCTGCCCGCCGGCGTCCGCGTGGGGTTCGCCCAGGTTGCGCAGGAACTCGGCGGCGGCGTTGGTGTAGCCGATCTCGATCCGGCGGCCGTCGCTGGTGGACAGCTCGGCCACCCCGCGCGCCGGGTCGTGCCGGGTGACGTAGCCGGCCACCAGGTCGGAGAAGGTGAAGTCCGGGCGGTAGTCAGCGGACATGGCCGACCCCCTTCGTGGCCGTGACGGTCGAACGCCACCAGCGCAGGTCGCGTCCGGCCCCCCGGGCGGCGAGCAGGTCGATGATGGTGCGGGCGAACAGGTGCGCGTGGTCGGCGCTGCGGCCGGTGACCAGGTCCCCGCTGACCACCACGTCCTGGTCGGTGTAGCGGGCGCCCATGTTGCGCACGTCGCTGATCAGGTTGTGGTGGCAGGTCACCGCGCGGTCGCGGACCACCTCGGGGATCGGCGAGACCAGCCACATGCCGTGGCAGATGATCCCCTTGAGCACGCCGGGCTCCTCGAAGGCCCGGCGCAGCAGTTGCACGGCGGGGGCGAGGTCACCGGCCTTCTCCGCGTAGCGCAGCCGGTCGGAGACCATCCCGGACGGCACGATCAGCGCGTCGTAGCGGCGCAGCCGCTCGTCGTCCACGCTCTCCAGGTCACCGTCCACGGTGAACGGGATGTGGTACTCGTGGCCGGTGAAGGTCAGGCTCGGCTGGCCCCAGAGCCGGGTGAGGAACTCGACGGTGGCGCCCTCCTCGGCGAACCTGCGCCGGTAGTAGGCCACTTCGGGTTCGACGTAGTCGCTCTCCAGCAGGATCGCGACGGTTCGTCCGTCCAGTCGGCCGCTGCCCAGGGGAAGGGTCTGTGGTTGCATGTCCGCCGCCCCCTACGCCGTGACCAGGTCGACCAGGAAGGGGCCGTCGTGGGCGAGCATCCGGCGGACGGCCGGTTCGACCTCCTCGGGCTTGCTCACCCGCACCGCCTCGACGCCCAGGCTGCGGGCCAGCTCGGCGAAGCCGATGTCGGGCCGGCCGAGGTCGAAGCCGTCGGGGTGCCGGTGCGAGGGGATGCCCCGTTCGCCCCAGTACTGCTCGATGTTGAGGTCGAGCAGCTCGTAGCGGTGGTTGTTGCAGATCACGAACTTGGCGCCGATGCCGTAGCGGACGGCGGTCCACAACCCCTGGATGGTGTACATGCTGCCGCCGTCGCCGGTGAAGCCGACCACCTGCGCGTCGGGCCGGGCCAGCTTGGCGCCGATCGCCCCGGGGATTCCGATGCCGAGCGAGCCACCGCGGGTGAGGAAGTAGTCGCCCGGGCGGGTCGGCGCCAGGTGCTTGAGCAGGCCGGGCGAGGCGGTGAGCGCCTCGTCGAAGAGCACCAGGCCCTCGCCCGCGCGGTCGGCCAGCTCGGCGGCGAACCGCTCGATCATCGGGCTGGCGGCGTCCACCGGGGGCCTGGTCCAACGGGTCGGCGCGACCCGGGAGACGGCGCCGGCTGCGACCAGCCGCTCGGCGATCGCGCCCAGGGTCGGCTTCGGGTCGGCCAGCAGCGGTATGTGCACCGGGAAGTTCTTGGCCATCTCCCAGTCGTCCAGGTCGATGTGGACGATGGTGGCGTCCGGCCGGAACGGATCGGCCAGCTCGGGGAAGACCTCCGGGAAGACGTAGGTGCCGACGATCAGCACGGCGTCCGCGTCCGCGACGACCTTCTTGCTGACCTCGCCGAACATGTGCCCCAGCTGCCCGCGGTAGAGCGGGTGGGTGGTGTCCATGTTCAGTTCGGAGTTGTCCACGCCCCACACCGGGGCGTGCAACAGCTCGGCCACGGCCGCGAGTTCGGCCTGTGCGCCGCTCACCGAGACACCGTCGCCCATCAGGATCAGGGGGTTCCGGGCCGCGCGCAGGGCACGCGCGGCCCGCTCCAGCTCGGCGGGAACCGGCAGTACCGCCCGGCTGGGCAGGGTGCTGGGCACGGCCGGCTCGCTGGTGTCCGCGTCCAGGACGTCCATCGGCAGAGCCACGAACACCGGGCCGCGCGGCGGGGTCATCGCGATCTTCACCGCGCGGCGCAGCACCCGCAGCACCGACTCCGGGTGGGTGACCCGGGTCGCGTACTTGGTCACCGGCCTGGCCATCTCCACCAGGTCGACCGCCATCTGCGAGTCCATCGCGTCGTAGCGCACCCCGGCGTCGCCGGCGATCACCACGAGCGGCGAGTGGCCCCGCTTGGCCTGGTAGAGCATTCCGACCCCGTTGCCGAGCCCGACACCGGTGTGGAGTTGGACCAGCGCCGGAGAGGCGCTCGCCCGGGCGTAGCCGTCGGCGATCCCGACCGCCACTGCCTCCTGAAGTGCCAGAACGTACTGGAAGTCGGGCAGTTCGCCCAGTACGTCCAGGAAGCCCTGCTCCACGGTGCCCGGATTGCCGAACATCTTGGTGATGCCGTCCGCCGCGAACTGTTCGAAGATCGCGGCCTTGCCCGGCCGTCCGCTCATCGCTGTTTCCTCCACATCGTCATCTGGTTTCGGACCGACCGGCGACAGGGCCCGCGGCGCCGCGCGCCGATGGCTCCGGCCCGGACGCGCGTTCCCTGTCGCCGGCCGGTCGTGGCTGCTACCAGCCGTAGCGGCGCAGGCCGGACTCCAGCATCTCGACCAGCTTCTCGCCGGCCGGGAAGGAGTCGGGCGTGGAGCGCGCGGTGATGAACGGGTAGTCCACGATCACCGAGGTCTCCTTGCCGACGTTGCCGTGGAACCGGCCGTCAGGGCCGGTGGCGTCGCGCAGGATGTACTCCAGCGGGTACGGCGGCGGGCCCATGTTGAACTCGACGCCGACGAAGCCGGTGCCGTCCTTGTAGTCGTACTCCTTGCAGTGGCCGGTGACGTGCTTGCCCCAGATGATGCTGGCCCGGTCGTCCCAGTCGCGGGCGAAAGCCAGAGCGGCGACGCCGTAGCACTCGCCGAGCACGGGCTTGTCGGCCCGGACGAAGGCGAGGATCAGCTCGTGCAGCCGGCCGTTGTTGGCCAGGTCCACGATCGGGCCGCTGCCACCGACGATGACCAGCGCGTCGTACTGCTCGATGTCGGCGTCCAGCGAACCGAGTTCGCGGTAGTAGGACTCCATCAGCCGCAGCGGGTTGGGCTCGCTCTCGTAGGGCCGCTCGGGGATCCAATCGGCCAGGCTGAGCGGGTTCGCCAGCCGGTCGGACTCGTCCAGCTCGCGGGCGGCGACGGCCACCTCGGGGGTGGTCACCGAACGGCCGAGCGGCGGGTCGACGTAGCCGGGGTCGAGGCTCGGCGGCAGCGCCACCGGCCGCTTTCCGGTCGGCGTGGCGAAGACGCTGGTGTAGCCGCGCTTGTCGAAGGCGACCAGCGGGCCGAGCAGCTCCTCCCCCCAATAGCCGTATTCGGAGAGCACGATGAGAATTTTCCTGGACAATTCCTGCTCCTTCGGAGGTCCATGGGCCCGGGACACCGGAATGGGGATGGGTGGGATTCTCGAAATTCCACGGCTTTCCCGCCGGTGTCCCGCCGATGAACAGTCAACCGTTCGAGGTCGGATAGGACAAGGAAATCGGTTCCTCCGGGCAGTACTTGAGCAAGTCGCCGAAGTACGCCCGAATTTTCCGCCGCGCAGAACGGGGCCACGGCCGGGCCTGCTCAACGGTGCAGCAGCCAGGTCACCGAGAGCGCGGGCAGGTCGAGTTCCAGGCTGGCCGGGCGGCCGTGCCAGGGCTCGGGACGGGCACGCAGCCGGGCGCCCTCGACGCGACCCGCGCCGCCGTACGCCCGGTCGTCGGTGGCCAGCACGACCGTCCAGCCGCCGGGGTTCGGCAGGCCGATCCGGTAGCCGCGGTGTTCGACACCGGAGAAGTTGGCCACACAGGCCAGAACGGCCGGGTCGTCGTCGGCAAGCCGCAGGAAGGCCAGCACACTGCCGTTCTCGTCATCTCCGGCGATCCACTCGAAACCCGCCGGGGTGTCGTCCAGCCGGTGCAGGGCCGGCAGCCGCCGGTGCAGCCGGTTGAGCCGGGCCACCAGGCGCTGGATGCCGCGGTGCGGCTCCTCGCGGGTCAGCTCCCAGGCCGGCGCACCGTTCGCGTCCCACTCGGCCGGCTGGCCGAACTCACCCCCCATGAACAGTAGTTGCTTGCCAGGGTGGGCCCACATGTGGGCCAGCAGGGCACGTACCCCGGCCGCTTTGCGGGGCGGGTCGCCGGGCATCCGCTGCCAGAGCGAGCCCTTTCCGTGCACCACCTCGTCGTGCGAGAGCGGCAGCAGGAAGCGTTCGTCCCAGGCGTAGTGCAGCGGCAGGGTGAGCCGCCCGTGCGCGCCGGCCCGGTGCACCGGGTCGCGGCCGAGGTAGTCGAGGGTGTCGTGCATCCAGCCGAGGTTCCACTTCAGGTCGAAGCCCAGCCCGCCGGGTGCGGTGACGCCCGGCCAGGCGGTCGACTCCTCCGCGACGACCAGTACGCCCGGGTACGACTCGTGGACGGTGTCGTTGAGTTCGCGCAGCAGTCGGACGGCCTCCAGGTTCTCCCGGCCGCCGTGGACGTTGGGCAGCCACTGGCCGTCGGCCCGCGAGTAGTCGAGGTAGAGCATCGAGGACACCGCGTCCACCCGCAGTCCGTCGGCGTGGAACTCCTCCAGCCAGTAGAGCGCGGCCGCGATCAGGAAGTTGCGCACCTGGGGACGGCCGAAGTCGAAGATCAGGGTGCCCCAGTCGGGGTGCTCGCCGCGGCGCGGGTCGGGATGCTCGTACAGCGCGGTGCCGTCGAACCGGCCGAGTGCCCAGTCGTCGCGCGGGAAGTGCGCGGGCACGAAGTCCAGCAGGACGCCGACACCGGCCTGGTGCAGCCGGTCGACCAGCCGGCGGAGCCCGTCCGGGTCGCCGAAGCGGGCGGTGGGGGCGAAGTACGAGGTGACCTGGTAGCCCCAGGAGCCGGTGTAGGGGTGTTCGGCCACCGGCATCAGCTGCACATGAGAGAAGCCCAACTTCGTTACGTAGGAAGCGAGTTCGTCGGCAATCTCGGCGTATCCGGTGAGCTCGGGTCGCCAGGAGCCGAGGTGCACCTCGTACACGCTCAGCGGGGCGCGGCGGTGGTCCGCACCGGCCCGGCGGGCCAGCCACTCGGCGTCGCCCCACCGGTACGTCGAGCGGTGCACCACCGAGGCGTTGGCCGGCGGGCGCTCGGTGGCCCGGGCCATCGGGTCCGCCTTGGCCCGCCACCGGCCGTCGGCGCCCAGCACCTCGAAGCGGTAGCGCTCGCCGGGCCGCACCTGGGGGACGAACAACTCCCAGACGCCGCTGCCGCCGAGCCTGCGCAGTGGGTGGGCCCGGCCGTCCCAGTCGTTGAAGTCCCCGCTCAGCTGGACGCCCCGGGCGCCCGGTGCCCACACCGCGAAGGCGGTGCCGGGTACGCCGTCGACGGTACCCGGCTGAGCGCCGAGCACCTCCCAGAGGCGGCGGTGGCGGCCCTCCCCGATCAGGTGAAGGTCGAGCTCGCCGAGGGTGGGCGGCATCCGGTATCCGTCGTCGACGGTCCGGCTGCCGCCCGGGCCGTGCACCACGAGCCGGTAGCGCCGGTCCGTCCCCGGCACCCGGCCGGAGTACAGGCCCGCCGGGTGCACCCGGGCCAGTGGAAGGCGGCGGCCGTCGGCGAGCAGCACATCGACGGCCGCCGCCTCCGGACGCAGCGCGCGGACCACCAGGGAGTCGTCACCGCACGGGTGCGGGCCGAGCAGCGCGTGCGGGTCGAGGACCTCCCCGGACAGCAGCCGGTGCACCTCCTCGGCGGTGGGCGGGCAGGCGTCGGTCGGGTGTGCGTCCATGATCGGCACCTCTTCGGGGTCGGCACGCCCGGCCGGCTGCCACGGCGCGCGGGTTCGGACCGCCCGGCGACAAGGAGCGCGGGGCGAGGAACGGGGCGAGAACCGGGTCCGTACTTCGTGGGGAGAGCGCAGCGGCGCTAGGCGCGGCGAGGGATGTGCGTCCGGGCGAGAGCCGTCGCCACCCTGGGGCCTGTCCGGCGGTCGGTCTTGGGCGCGCCTCGGGGTCAGCGCGCGCGGGCGGCGAAGTCCCGGATCGCGCCCAGCGGGACCTCGGCCCAGTCCGGTCGGTTCCGCGCCTCGTAGACGGTCTCGTACACCGCCTTGTCCAGCTCGTAGGCCCGCAGCAGCGGGCGCCTGGCCTCGGCGACGTCGCCGTAGCCGCGCCGAAGGGCGGCCTTGGCGGCGTCCGCCCAGCGGCCGGCCTCGGCCGGGTCCACGCCGCCGGTACGGACGGCCTGGGCCGCCGCGTAGTCCAGCGAGCGCAGCAGGCCGGCCAGGTCCTGGAGCGGCGAGCGCCAGGTCACCCGCTGTTCGATCGGGGCGGCGGGCTCGCCCTCGAAGTCGATCAGCAGCCAGCCGCCCGGCCCGCGGAGTACCTGGCCGAGGTGCAGATCGCCGTGCACCCGCTGGATGCGCTCCCCCGCGGCCGGCACCTTGAGGCCGTGGTACAACCGGCGCAGGGCCGGGGCGTGCGGGGCGAGGACGGGTGCCTGCCCAAGCGCGTCGTCCAGTCGGCCCAGCAGGGTCTCGCGCAGCTCCGTGAGGCGCGGGCGGGTGAGGGCGGCGGTGCCGAAGGACTCGGCGAGGGAGGTGTGCACGGCCGCGACCGCGCCGCCGAGCCGGGCGAGTTCGTCGTCCAGCTCCGGGGAGCCGCCCGGGTCGGCACGGACCGCCTCGGTGGCCAGCCGCCAACCGTCCACGGCGCCGGGCACGAAGGACTGCACCAGGGCGAGCGTGGCCCGGCCCGCACCGCTCTCCCCGTCGACCGAGCCGAGCAGCGTCGCCACGTGCGGGTCGTCCCTGGCACCGAGCCGGCGGTGCACCTCGAGGTCCGGGTTGGTACCGGCGGAGAGCCGGCGGAACAGCTTGAGGATGTACCGCTCGCCGAACACCACGGAGGTGTTGGACTGCTCGGCCTCGACCCGGCGCACCGGCAGTCCGCCGGGCGGCAGGGCGAGCGGATCCGGCCGTTCGGCACTGAACCGAACCCCCGGAAGCTCCCGTCCGGCCGCCACCAGACCCAGCATCGCGTTCATCAACTCCCGGTCCCCGGTGGCGTCGTAGACCGAGGTGCCGTTGCGGGCGACGATCAGGTCGGGGGCCAGCTCGGGCGGCAGGGCGCCGCGCCGCAGCCCCAGCGGCACCTGGTACCGGTGCACCTGGGCGGCTCCGGTGGCGTTCGCGAACCGCACCGCGGCCACCGCCAGCAGCAGCCGCGGACCCGCGGTGCTCCCCGACCCGGTCACCTCGACGCTGCGCACCAGCTCGACCCGCTCCATCCGGAGGCCCTTGCCGGCGAACCAGCGCTGGGTCGGCAGCCAGGGCGCGAGCGCCTCGGCCAGGCCGGTCACGACCGGTCCCGCGACGGGGCGGTCAGGCCGAACCAGAAGAAGCCGTGGCCGGGCAGGGTGAGGTACTGCGGGGCGCCGGTGAGGGTGGCGAAGCGCACCCCGCCGCCGAGTTCGACCAGTTCGCGGCCGCGGTAGGCGGAGAGGTCCAGCTCGACCGGCTGCGGCTTCGCGGAGAGGTTGAAGACACAGAGCACCGTGTCGTCCCCGTGCTCGCGCAGATAGCTGAGCACCGCCGGATTCTCGTTGTCGAACTCGGTGAAGGTGCCGAGCCCGAAGGCCGGATGGGCGGCCCGGATGCGCAGGATGTCCCGGGTCCGGTTCAGCAGGCTGGCCGGAGAGCCCTGCTGCGCCTCGACGTTGACCGATTGGTGCCCGTACGCCGGATCCGTGATCACCGGCAGGTAGAGCTTGCCGGGGTCGGCGGAGGAGAAGCCCGCGTTGCGGTCGGGGGTCCACTGCATGGGTGTCCGGACGCCGTCCCGGTCGCCGAGCCAGATGTTGTCGCCCATGCCGATCTCGTCCCCGTAGTAGAGCACCGGCGAGCCGGGCAGGGAGAGCAGCAGGGCGGTGAACAGCTCGATCTGGTTGCGGTCGTTCTCCAGCAGCGGGGCGAGCCGGCGGCGGATGCCCACGTTGGCGCGCATCCGGGGGTCCTTGGCGTACTGCGCGTACATGTAGTCGCGTTCCTCGTCGGTGACCATCTCCAGGGTCAGCTCGTCGTGGTTGCGCAGGAAGATGCCCCACTGGGTGCCGGAGGGGATGGCCGGCGTCCTGGCCAGGATCTCCGAGATCGGGTAGCGGGACTCGCGCCGCACCGCCATGAACAGCCGTGGCATCAGCGGGAAGTGGAAGGCCATGTGGCACTCGTCGCCGCCGGAGGCGAAGTCGCCGAAGTAGTCCACCACCTCCTCGGGCCACTGGTTGGCCTCGGCGAGCAGCACCCGGTCCCGGTACTCGTCGTCGACGACCTTGCGGCAGAGCTTGAGGAAGTCGTGGGTCTCCGGCAGGTTCTCGGAGTTGGTGCCCTCCCGGGCGAACAGGTACGGCACGGCGTCCAGTCGCAGTCCGTCCACGCCCAGGTCGAGCCAGAACCGCATGATGTCCAGCATCGCCTCCTGGACCCGCGGGTTGTCGTAGTTGAGGTCGGGCTGGTGGGAGAAGAACCGGTGCCAGAAGTACTGTCCGCGCACCGGGTCGTAGGTCCAGTTGCTGCTCTCGGTGTCGACGAAGATGATCCGGGCGTCGGCGTACTGCTTGTCGTCGTCGGCCCACATGTAGTAGTCCCCGTAGGGGCCCCGCGGGTCGCGGCGCGACTCCTGGAACCACGGGTGCTGGTCGCTGGTGTGGTTGAGCACCAGGTCGATGATCACCCGGATGCCGCGCTTGTGCGCCTCGTCCAGCAGGTGCACGAAGTCCTCGACGGTGCCGAACTCCGTCAGCACGGCGCGGAAGTCGCTGATGTCGTACCCGCCGTCGCGCAGCGGCGAGCGGTAGAACGGCGGCAGCCACAGGCAGTCCACGCCCAGCCATTGGAGGTAGTCGAGGCGGTCGGCCAGCCCGCGCAGGTCGCCGGTCCCGTTACCGTCGGAGTCACTGAACGCGCGGACCAGCACCTCGTAGAAGACGGCCCGCTTGAACCACTCCGGCTGGCCCGGGGCCGGCCGGGCCCGGCCGAAGGGGCCGCTGCCGGTGCGCACCGGTGCGCTCATGACCGCACGACCGAGACGATGTGCGCGACCGCCTGGGGCGGGTCGAGCTTGACGTAGCTGCGCTCGCTCCAGTCGAAGGTTCGGGCGTCGACCTCGTCCGATACGGTGAAGTGCCTGCCGGGTGGCAACCCGAGGGCCGCAAGGTCCCAGTGCACGGTTCCCTCCTGCGTGGTGTGGGGGTCCAGGTTGACCACGACCAGGACGGTGTCCCCGGTCGCGGGGTCCTGCTTGGAGTAGGCGATCAGGCGGTCGTTGTCGGTGGGGTGGAAGCGCAGGGTGCGCAGCTGCCGCAGCGCGGGGTGCGCCCGGCGGATCTCGTTGAGCCGGGTCAGCCACGGTTCCAGCGATCGTCCTTCGGCCACCGCCGCTTCGTGGTCACGCCAGCGCAGCTGGTACTTCTCGGAGTCGAGGTAGTCCTCGCTCCCCTCGGCGAGCGCCTCGGCCTCGAACAGCTCGAAGCCCGCGTACACCCCCCAGGTGGGGGAGAGCGTGGCGGCCAGCGCGGCGCGCAGCGCGAAGGCGGCCGGGCCGCCGTGCTGGAGGTGCGCGGGCAGGATGTCAGGGGTGTTGACGAACAGGTTGGGCCGCGCTTCGTCGACGTGATCGAGCAACTCACGTCCGAACGCGGTCAGTTCGTCCCGGCTGGTGCGCCAGGTGAAGTACGTGTAGGACTGTGTGAAGCCGAGCCGGGCCAGGCCGTAGAGCCGGGCCGGGCGGGTGAACGCCTCGGCCAGGAAGAGCACGTCCGGGTGGACGGCCTTGACCCGCTGTATCAGCCAGTGCCAGAACGCGGGCGGCTTGGTGTGCGGGTTGTCGACACGGAAGATCCGCACCCCGTGCCCGGCCCAGTACAGCACCACCCGCAGGATCTCCGCGTACAGGCCGGCCGGGTCGTGGTCGAAGTTGAGCGGGTAGATGTCCTGGTACTGCTTGGGCGGGTTCTCGGCGAAGGCGATGCTGCCGTCCGGCCGGGTGGTGAACCACTCCGGGTGCTCGGCGACCCACGGGTGGTCGGGGGCGCACTGCAACGCCAGGTCCAACGCGACCTCCAGGCCGAGCGAGTGGGCCCGGGCGACGAAGGCGTCGAAGTCCTCGACGGTGCCCAGGTCCGGGTGGACCGCGTCGTGTCCGCCCTCGGCCGCGCCGACCGCCCACGGCGAGCCCACATCGCCTTCCGCGGCGATGACCGTGTTGTTGCGGCCCTTGCGGTTCACCCTGCCGATCGGATGGATCGGCGGCAGGTAGACCACGTCGAAGCCCATCCGGGCGATCCGCTCCAGCTCGCCGACGGCGGTGGCGAAGGTGCCGTGCCGCACCTCGCCCCGGGCGCCCGGCCCGCCGGTGGAGCGCGGGAAGAACTCGTACCAGGAGCCGAAGGACGCCCGCTCCCGGTCCACCCAGAGCCGCAGGGTGGTACCGCGGGAGAGGAAGTCCCGGATCGGCCGGGCCGCGAGGATCGCGCCCACCTCCTCCCCGAGCGCCGGGCGCAGCCGCTCGGCCGGCAACAGGCTCGCGTCACGCAGCCGTTCGGCGGCCGCCAGCAGCGGTTCCCGGTCGGACCCGCCGCTCACCCGCCGGGCGGCCCGCTCCAGCAGCCGGGCACCGTCCTCCAGGTCGGGGGCCAGGTCGGCGGCGCGCAGGCCGGCCTGGGCCTTGGCCAGTACGGTGTGGCGCCAGCTCGACCAGGGGTCGCCCCAGCCGTCGACGCGGAAGGTCCACAGCCCCGGGCGGTCCGGGGCCACGGTGCCCAGCCAACGGTCGGTGCCCGCTCCCTCCGACGCCATCGGGCTGCTGCGCGGCGCGCGGTCCCCGGGTCCACGCCAGACCAGCGTCGCGCCCACCGCCTCGTGCCCCTCGCGCCACACGGTGGCCCGCACCGGCAGCAGCTCACCCACCACGGCCCGCGCCGGATAGCGGCCGTGGGAGACCATCGGGGACACGTCCTCGACGGCGATCCTGCTCATGCTCGCCTCCTCTCGTCGGACCGGCCGGGCGGCCGGCCCGTCACGTCCCCGCGCGACGGGCCGGCCGCCCTCAGCCGGTCAGCGGCTCTCCGGGCCAATGACCCAGTGCTCACGGGTGACCAGCCGGTGGTCGTAGCGGGGCTCGATGATCGCCTGGAGCTCCTCCTCGGCCCGTGCGAACTGGGGCGAGGCCAGCGCCGCGTCCAACGCCCGCTCGTCGTCGAACCAGAGCTGGTAGGCGGCGTCGAGCACCGCCTCGCCGATGCCGTAGAAGCCGTCGCGGGTGTGCCCCTGGAGGTAGCCCCGCAGTCCGGGCAGCTGCCGCACGAGCTCGGCGTGCTTGCCCAGGCTGAGCTCGCGGAACTCCCGCAGGGGCAGCCCCTCGCGGCGCTTGACGAGGCGGATCAGCTTGACGCCGCCGCCACGGTTCACCGGGGCGGGCACCACCACGTGCGCGTCGGTGTCGAGCACGACGGTGCGCCAGAACGCGGCCCAGCGCGGCTCGTCCAGTCGGGCGCCCTGCAGGAACTCCTCGGTCTGCAGCGAGGCGAGCTGCTCCTGCTCGTTCTCCAGCCAGATCTCGGCGACCCCGCTCCACAGCGGCTCCAGGTCCTTCGGACCGGTCGGGATCCGGGTGTCGATCAGGTACTTCCTGATCTGCGGGATCTTGCTGGCGTACTGCACCGCGTGGACCTCCAGCCAGTAGCGCTGGAACTCCTGCTCGGTCATCCCCGGCTTGGGGGCTGCGAAGATCAACTGGTGGATCATTTCTGCTCCTTCGGAATCGGTGTGGCGGTTCAGACCCGGTAGCCCTTGATCACGTCGTCGGCGAACCCGACGTAGTCGCGCAGCGGCCAGACCTCCTCGAACTCCAGGTACTCGCGCATGGGCAACCGGCCGAGCGCGGTGCGGTCCAGTTCCTCGGCGTCGGGCGAGTCGATGATCGCGATCACCCGCTTCTGCGCGGCGACCTTCCAAATGCCCACGCAGAAGCCGGAGTCGACGGTCTCCTGGGCGTGCACGGCCTCCTCGGCCTCGATGCCCCAGAGCTCGTCGAGGGTGATCCGCCCCTCGTGCTTCCACTTCATCTGGACGTAGAAGAGCATGCCTCTGCTCCCCTTCCGGGTAGGTTCGACAATGGATTCGGCGTACTCGCCGGGCCACGCGGGCGAACGATCCCCGCGGGCGGAAGGCCTGCTAGGCCCGGTTACTACGAGACCAACCGGACCGTACGGCTGGCAACGGTTCGCTGCCGTCGGGTCCTTATTATCGGAAGTCCGCGATGCTGCGTGCGATCCCGTCCCGCCAGGGCGTCACGGACCCCAACCTGCTTTCCCCTCAGGCGTGCTGGCGCATCCAGTCGTCGGCCGACTCCTCCTGCAGCCGGCGGACCAACCGGTAGCCGTGCGCCGCCGACACCAGCGTGACGTGGTGGTGCCACCCCGGGTACGAACGGCCCTCGAAGTGCCGCAGGCCGCACTCGGCCAGCGCCCGCATGTCCTCCTCGGCCCGACGCCGCGCACGCAGCAGGGCCGACAGCTCGACGACGCCCGCCGAGCCCAGGTTGGTCAGCCACAGCGCGTTGGGCTTGGTCTGCCCCGACAGCCACTGCGCCAGGACGTGCCGGGAGCGGGTGTACGCCCGGCCGTGCCGGATCTCCCCCACCGTGGAGAAGCCCGGAACGGTGGCCATCACGAACTGGCACCGCGCGAGTTCGGCACCCGCCCCCTGCTGCCAGGTGAGCGTGGTCCGGCCCCGTTTGGCCGACATGGCGGCCAGCTGGCCGACCGTCGGCGGCCGGGAGGCCGACTGGGCGCGCTGCTGGGAACCCTGCAGCAGCACCGGCGTCGAGCCCGGCACCCGGGCGACGTACGACAGCCCGCGCTCCTCCAGGCCGTGCAGCAGCGGGTAGACCTCGCGCTCGCTGTCCACGTCCACCACGATCGGCGGCGCCGACAGACCCCAGTCGTCGATCATCTCGTCGAAGATCTCCAGGACGTACTGCCAGTCGGGTCTGAACCGCGCCTCCCCCGGCACTCTCGCCCGGGATCGGCGCTTGTCCTCCGCATCCCAGCTGCGGGGTATCACCAGCCGCCAGTCCACCGGACAGGTCCCCTCGTCGCCGGCCAGGAACACGGCCAGTCCGCGCTGCGCGTTGAGCACCCGTCCGGCGGAGGGCGCGTACTGGCGGGCCACCGCCACCGAGCCGTCGCCGTTCTTCGGGAACACCGCCTCCCGGACCACCCAGGCCCGCGGGCGCAGCGCCTCCTCCACCTGTTCGGCCAGCGCACGCCGCACCGGGGACCAGTCCCACGGGCTCTGGTTGACGAACTGTTGGAGGGACTGCACGGCGTCCGCGCCGACCACCAGCTCGGAGATTCGGCGAATCGACTTGCGACCCGGTACACTCACCAACCCGCGCACGTACACCTCCGCCCAGCGCCGCTGGTCCGAACGCGGCAGGGAGCCGAAGAGCCCGCGGCAGAAGTAGGCCAGCGCCGGCGCCTCGAAAAAATGGTCGATCGAAGGTAACGCCACCTCACTCATAACCAATGCCCCTCCTCGTCTCAATAGGACAACCGCCGGAGAGAACCGGGGGAAGCCCCGGGGCATCGCACTGCCGACTTTTCTCCTCCGCCGGGAAAGCGGCAAGCGTCGGCCGCACCCACCGAGCCCCGGACGTTCCGGGCAAGGCGCTACCGACGGCAGCGTCCGGAGAACAGGAAGTTCACGCCGACGAGTGGTGGTGGTTCACCGGTCTCGGCGCATCCTGAACCGGCGACACGAAGGTCGCTCGCGATCCGGGCAGGGTGATGCGGCTGGGCCGGGGTGGATCCCGTGATCTCCGTCTGTCACGGCCGGAGGGATCAGTGCCGCACGCCCCCGTCCGCGGTCCCGCACCGTGCGCCCCACGGTGCAACCTCGGCCCCGCTCACCTCATGTTCACAAAACTACTTCAGGAACCGCTACCGACCGCCCGGACTACGTCGCTTCCGTTCGGCCACGGCGCGTCTGCGTGCCGGCAGCGAGCGCGGACACGACAAACAGCCGCGCGACGCCCGGGATGCCCGCTTCAAGCGAGTACCTCGCCCCTCGTTCGCACAGCTGAATCGCCAACGCCACACCCGCCACTGCAATTGCATGCGTTGAACCTTGCCCTGCCTGTCATCGACCGACAAGTGAGCATCCGGCCTCGTCCGGCGGGGGCGCGGCCACCCGCCACCTGTCCGGATCAAGACAACCGTTCAATCCTGTCCCACGCAGAACAACTTCACTGACGTATCGTCAATTGACTTGCCTGCTAAGACGATGCATTCGGACAGTGGTCGAACACATCTCGCCGCGACGCCCGAAACCACACTGTTGCGGGCACGACCGAACACGGCACGGCGACCGCTCGCCGGCCGAAACCCCAGGCAGCGCCCCGCGGCGCACCGGAGCCGCCCCGGCCGGTCGCGGGCCCTCCGCCGCCCACGCCCTCGGCCACCGCCCACAGTCGCTCCCGCTCCCCGCCACGGCCCGCGC
>NZ_JBEXWT010000087.1:0-38948 GCF_040629945.1 Kitasatospora sp. NPDC005856
GTCACGACACGGGGATCCCCCTCCGCGAGAGCGCCCAGCTCCGCCAGGAGATCGGCCCGGGTACCACCCACCACAGCCGCCCGGTGGGCCAGCATGGTGCGGGTGGTCGCGAGGGCCCGGCCGATCGCGGCCGACCCGAGCCCGGGATGGGCGGTGACGTGGTCCGCGAGCCGTCGGGCCTGGGCGCGCAGGGCGTCGTCCGTCTTGCCGGACAGCAGCCACACGGTGGGCTCCGCGGAGTCGTCCGCGGCGGGTTGTCCGGGGGCTTCCTCCGGGAACTGTTCGATGACGACGTGGGCGTTGGTGCCACTGGCCCCGAAGGCCGAGATGCCCGCGCGGCGGGGACGCCCCGTCTCCGGCCACGGCCGGGCCTCGGTCAGCAGCCGGATGTCACCGGTGTCCCACTCGACGTGCGGCGTGGGCTCCTGGACGTGCAGCGTCGGCGGCAGTTCGGCGTGCCGCATCGCCATGACCATCTTGATCACACCGGCCACGCCGGCGGCGGCCTGGGTGTGCCCGATGTTCGACTTCACCGACCCCAGCCACAACGGCTCCACCCGGTCCCGGCCGTAGGTCGCCAGCAGCGCCTGCGCCTCGATCGGGTCGCCGAGCGTCGTCCCCGTGCCGTGGGCCTCCACCGCGTCCACCTCGGACGGCTCCAACCCGGCGTTCGCCAGCGCCTGGCGGATGACGCGTTCCTGGGAGAGGCCGTTGGGCGCGGTCAGACCGTTGGACGCCCCGTCCTGATTGACCGCCGAACCCCGCACCACCGCCAGCACCCGGTGGCCGTTGCGACGGGCGTCCGACAACCGCTCCAGCAGCACCAGGCCGGCACCCTCACCCCAGGCCGTACCGTCGGCCGTCGACGAGAAGGGCTTGCACCGGCCGTCGGCGGCCAGGGCCCGCTGGCGGGAGAACTCCGTGAACTGCAGGGGGGTGACGCTCACGGTCACCCCGCCGGCCAGGGCGAGTGTGCACTCCCCCGAGCGCAGTGCCTGCGCGGCGAGGTGGATCGCCATCAGGGACGAGGAGCAGGCGGAGTCGACGGAAACGGCCTGGCCCTGGAGGCCCAGCAGGTAGGAGACCCGGCCGGAGGTGATGCTCGGCGAGATGCCGGTGGCGAGGTAGCCCTCGGTGTCGGGCGGTGCCTGGTCGGGGCTGCCGACGTAGCCGGAGGACCAGATGCCGGTGAACACGCCCGTCTGGCTGCCCCGCAACGACGTCGGATCGATCCCCGCGTCCTCGAACGTCTCCCACGCGGTCTCCAGCAGCACCCGCTGCTGCGGGTCCATCGCCAGTGCCTCACGCGGCGAGATCCCGAAGAAGTCGGCGTCGAACCCCGCCGCGTCCGCGAGGAAACCACCCGACCGCGTGTACGACGTCCCTGGATGGTCCGCATCCGGATGGAACAACCCCTCGACGTCCCATCCACGATCCGACGGAAACGCCCCGATCGCGTCCACCCCGCCCGAGACCAGGCCCCACAAGTCCTCCGGGGACCCCACCCCACCCGGATACCGGGCCCCCATGCCCACGATCACCACCGGATCGGCTCCGGCATCCACCCCACCGGTCGGCACCACCGGCACCACATCCGCGCCCTCACCGGAGAGTTCGGCCGTAAGATGGTCGGCGAGGTCGGCGGGGGTGGGGTGGTCGAAGACGAGGGTCGCGGGCAGCCGCAGGCCGGTGGCGCCGGCGAGGCGGTTGCGCAGTTCGACGGCGGTCAGGGAATCGAAGCCGAGGTCGCGGAAGGCGAGTCCGGGGGTGATCGCGGCGGTGTCGGAGTGGCCGAGGACGGTGGCGGTGTGGGCGGCGACCAGGGACAGCAGGTCCGCCGCGGGCGCCTTGGGCGTCGGCAGGGTCTGCGGCATCGCGAGGTCGGCCGTGGTCAGCGCGGGACGTCCGGCGGCCAGCGCGGTGTCGAACATGGCCAGGGCGCGTTCGACGCTGATGGGGCGGATGCCCTTGCGGGCCAGGCGTTGGCGGTCGGCCGCGGTGAGGTGGGCGGTCATGCCGCTCTCCTGCTCCCAGTAGCCCCAGGCCATCGACACGGCGGGCAGTCCGAGGGTCTGCCGGTGTGCGGCGAACGCGTCGAGGTAGGAGTTCGCGGCCGCGTAGCCGGCCTGGCCGGCGTTGCCGAGTACACCCGCGGCGGCGGAGAACAGCACGAAGGCGGCGAGGTCGTGCTCGCGGGTCAGCTCGTGCAGGTTCCAGGCGCCGTCGACCTTGGGACGCAGCACCCGGTCGAGCTGCTCCGCGGTCAGCCGTTCCACGACGGTGTCGTCGAGCACGCCGGCCGCGTGGACGACGGCGGTGAGCGGATGCGTGGCCGGGATCGAGTCCAGTACGGCCGCCAGCGCGTCCCGGTCCGCGACGTCACAGGCCACGACCCGCACGTCGACGTCCTCTTGCGCCCCCAGGTGCGCCACCGCGCCGCCGCCGCGGCTGACGAGCAGCAGGTGCCGTACCCCGTAGCGGGACACCAGGTGCCGGGCGACGGCCTGGCCGAGGGTGCCGGTGCCGCCGGTGATCAGCACGGTGCCGTCGGGGTCGATCGGCTGGGGGACGGTGAGGACGATCTTGCCGGTGTGGCGGGCCTGGCTCATCAGCCGGAACGAGTCGACGGCCTGGCGGAGGTCCGCGGCGGTGACCGGCAGCGGCTCCAGCGTCCCGTCGGCGACCATCGCCACGGCCCTGGAGAGGATGTCGCCCTGCCGCGCGGGGTCGACGTCGTTGAGGTCGAAGGCCCGGTAGATCAGGCCCTCGGGTGAGCGGACGTCCGTCTTGCCCAGCTCGACGAACCGTCCGCCGTCGGCGAGCAGCCGCAGGGAGGCGTCGGTGAGTTCTCCCGCGAGGGAGTTGAGGACGACGTCCATGGCCGGGAACCGGTCGGCGAACCGGGTGTCGCGGGACGAACCGATGTGGTCGTCCGCCAGTCCGAGGCGCCGCAGGGTGTCCCACTTGGCGGGGCTCGCGGTGGCGAAGACCTCCGCGCCGCTGTTCAGGGCCAGCTGGATGGCGGCCATGCCCACACCGCCCGCGCCGGAGTGGACCAGGACCCGGTCCCCGGGGCGCAGTTCGCCGAGGTCGAACAGCCCGTACCAGGCGGTGGTGAACGCGACGGGCACCGCCGCCGCCTCGGTGAAGCTCCAGCCGTCGGGGATCGCGGTCAGGAGCCGGTGGTCGGCGACCGCGCGCGACCCGAAGGCGCCGGGCATCATTCCCATGACGCGGTCGCCGGGCCGCCAGGCCGTGACGCCGGGGCCGACCTCGAGGACGGTGCCGGCCCCTTCGCCGCCCAACGGGGGCCGGTCCGGGTACATGCCGAGGGTGATGAGCACGTCGCGGAAGTTCAGGCCGGCCGCGCGTACGGCGACCCGGACCTGTCCGGGTTCCAGCGCGGCCTCCTGCCAGGGCAGCAGGGCCAGGTCGTCCAGTTGCCCGGTGCCGGACTCGCTCAGCCGGTACGCGCCGTCGGGGGCGGTCGGTTCCGGCGCGTACCTGGCCTGCCGCGGCACGAGGACGCCGTCCCGGCGCAGGGCCAGTTCGGATTCGTCGCCGGCTGTCATGGCGGCCCGGACCGCGTCCTCCTCGGAGGCGTCGCCCATGTCGACCAGGACGAACCGGCCGGGGTGCTCGGCGGCGGCCGACCGGACCAGGCCGCGTACGGCCGCGCCGGCCACGCCGCGGGTCAGGACGGCCAGGCGTGCGGCCGCCCGCTCCGGCTGCTCGGCCAGGAAGTCCTGGACGAGCGCGCGGGCCCGCTGGACGAGGGCGTGCACGGAGTCCGCGTCGGCTTCCGCGGTGAGGACCGGGCTCGGCACCACCTCGGTCGGCGTGCTCGCGATGAGGGGCACCCACTGGGTGTGCAGCACCGCGGCCCGGACCTCGGCGGCCGGACGGACGGTCAGTGCGGTGATGTCCGCGACCGGGTTGCCGGACAGGTCGGTCAGTGTCGCGCGGTAGGTGTCGGTGCCCGTGCGGGCCAGGTGGACCCGGGCGGACGACACACCGGTGGTGTGCACGGCGACGCCGGAGAAGGAGAACGGCAGCCGGACCCGGGTGTCGGGGCTGAGCAGGATCAGCGGCTGGAGTGCGGCGTCCAGGAGCGCGGGGTGGAGGCCGAAGCCGGCACCGTCGGGGACGGACACCTCGGCGTACAGTTCGTCCTCGCCCTGCCACAGCTCCCGCACGCCCCGGAACGCGGGTCCGTACTGGTATCCGAGTCCGGCGAGGAAGTCGTAGAACCCTTCGGGGTCCACGGGTTCGGCGTTCCTCGCGGGCCAGTCGAGGCGTCCGGCCGTCACCTGGCCGCCGAGGGTTCCGGACGCGTGGCGGACCCAGCCGTCGCCGCCCTTGGAGTGCACGGTGACCGGGCTGCGGCCGGCGTCGTCCGGGGCGCCGATCGAGACCTGGATGTCCGTGGGGGTGTCCGAGAGCGCGAGGGGCAGGTGCAGGACGAGGTCGTCGAGGGTCCCGCCGGCCAGGGTGGCGAGTTCGAGGAAGGCGGTGCCCGGGAGCAGGACCGTGCCGTTGACGGCGTGGTCGGCCAGCCAGGGGTGGGTGCGGACGGAGACGCGGCCGCTGTGCACGGTGCTCCCGTCGGGCAGCTCGACCGTCGTGCCCGCCAGCGGGTGTCCGGTGCCGTGGTCGCCGGCCGCGGGGGTGAGCCAGTAGGTGCTGCGCTGGAAGGCGTAGCCCGGCAGCCTGACGCCGTGCGGGCGGTCGTGCGGCCAGGTCACGGCGACGCCCTGGACGTGGAGGCGGGCCAGGGCGGTGTGGAACTCCCCGATGGCACCGTGGTCGCGGCGCAGGGTGCCGGTCGCCAGGCCGTCCAGGTCCTGCACCAGCACCGGGTGCGGGCTGACTTCCACGAACACCTCGTGGCCGTCGGCGGTGAGCCGGGCGGTGGCCAGGTCGAACCGTACGGGTTCGCGGAGGTTGCGGTACCAGTAGTCGGCGTCGAGGGCGGAGGTGTCGACGGGTTCCGCGGTGACCGTGGAGTAGAAGGGAATCGCCGCGGGCCGGGGCCGGATGTCCGCGAGGTCGGTCAGAAGCTGCTCGCGGATCGCCTCGACCTGCGCCGAGTGCGCCGCGTAGTCGACGGGGATGGCGCGGGCGCGTATGCCGTCCCTGGCGCAGGCTGCCAGCAGTTCGTCCAGGGCCCCGGGTTCGCCGGACACCACGACGGTCGAGGCGGAGTTGACCACCGCGACGGTGATCCGGTCGCCCCAGGGGCTCAGGTAGCCGGTGGCGTCGTCCGCGGACAGCACCACCGAGACCATGCCTCCGTGTCCGGCCAGGGCGACCAGGGCCTTGCTGCGCAGGGCGACGGCCTTGGCGGCGTCCTCCAGGGACAACGCGCCGGCCACGTACGCCGCCGCGATCTCGCCCTGCGAATGCCCCACGACCGCATCGGGTTCCACACCATGGGCACGCCACAGCGCGGCCAGCGCCACCATCACCGCGAACAGCGCGGGCTGCACCACGTCGACCCGCTCCAGCGAGCCACTGCCGGTCAGCACCTCCACCAACGACCAGTCCGTGTACGGCGCCAGCGCCGCGTCACACGCGTCGATCGCCTCCCGGAACACCGGCTCCGAGGCGTACAACTCCCCACCCATGCCCACCCACTGAGCGCCCTGCCCCGGGAACACGAACACCGAACGACCCAGCGGACGGGCGGTCCCGGTGACCAGACCCGGCGCCGTGCCGCCCTCGGCCAGGGTGCCCAGGGCCGCGGCGGTGCCCACCACCACGGCCCGGTGCTCGAACACGGTGCGGGCGGCCAGAGCGCCCCCGACCGCCGCCGGGCTCACCTCGGGACGTACGGCGGTGAAGGCGCCCAGCCGGCGCGCCTGCTCCCGCAACGCCGTCTCGGACCTGGCCGACAGCGGCCAGAGGACCCGGTCGTCCGCGCGGCCCCGGGGAGCGGGTGCGGCGGAGCCGGCCTCGGCGGGCTGTTCGAGGATGCTCTGCTCGATGATGACGTGGGCGTTGGTGCCGCTGATGCCGAAGGCGGAGACGGCGGCCCGCCGTGGCCGCCCGGTCCCGGGCCAGGCGACCGGTTCGGTGAGCAGCCGGACGCCGCCGGAGGCCCAGTCGACGTGCGGGGTGGGCGCGTCCACGTGGAGGGTTCGCGGCAGTTCGCCGTGCCGCATCGCCATGACCATCTTGATCAGGCCCGCGACGCCGGCGGCGGCCTGGGTGTGGCCGATGTTGGACTTCACCGACCCCAGCCACAACGGCTCCACCCGGTCCCGGCCGTAGGTCGCCAGGAGTGCCTGGGCCTCGATGGGGTCGCCGAGGGTGGTGCCGGTGCCGTGGGCCTCCACCGCGTCCACCTCGGACGGCTCCAACCCGGCGTTGGCGAGGGCCTGACGGATCACCCGCTCCTGGGAGGGGCCGTTGGGCGCGGTCAGGCCGTTGGAGGCGCCGTCCTGGTTGGTGGCGGAGCCCCGGACGACCGCCAGCACCTCGTGGCCGTTGCGGCGGGCGTCGGACAGGCGTTCCAGCAGCAGCAGGCCGGCGCCCTCGGCCCAGCCCGCCCCGTCGGCCGCGGCGGCGAAGGACTTGCTGCGGCCGTCGGGCGCGCTCGCCCCCTGCCGGGACATCTCGGTGAACAGCGTGGGTGCCGCGTTGACGGTGACGCCGCCGGCCAGGGCGAAGGAGCACTCTCCCGAGCGCAGCGCCTGGGCGGCCAGGTGCAGGGCCACCAGGGACGAAGAGCAGCCGGTGTCCAGGGACAGTGCCGGGCCGAGCAGGCCCAGCTGGTACGCCAGCCGGCCGGATCCCACGCTCGACGCGGTGCCGGTGACCTGGTAGCCCTCCAGGTCGTCGGGGACCGGCCCGGCGGCGTAGCCGGTGGTCCAGATGCCGGTGAACACGCCGGTGGGTGTGCCCTCCAGCGTGGTCGGGTCGATACCGGCGTACTCGATGGTCTCCCAGGCGGTCTCCAGCAGGATGCGCTGCTGGGGGTCCATGGCGAGCGCCTCGCGGGGCGATATCCCGAAGAACGCCGCGTCGAAGTCGCCGGCGGCGTCGAGGAAGCCGCCCCGGGACGTGCTCGACGTGCGGGGGCGGCTTCCCGTCGGGTCGTACAGGCGGTCGATGTCCCATCCCCGGTCGGCCGGGAATTCGCCGACCGCGTCCACGCCGTCCGCGACCAGCCGCCACAGGTCCTCGGGGGTGCCGACGCCTCCGGGGTAGCGGCAGCCCATGCCGATGACCGCGATCGGCTCGTCCGTCGCGGCCGGGGCCTGCGGCGCGTTCTGCTCGCCGGACTCGCCGGACAGGTGGGCGGCCAGCCGTGCCGGGGTGGGGTGGTCGAAGACGAGGGTGGCGGGCAGGTTCACCCCGAGCGCGGCGGTCAGGCGGTTGCGCAGTTCCACCGCGGTCAGTGAGTCGAAGCCCAGGTCCTTGAACGCCTGCCGGGGGTCCAGCCGCTCGGGGGTGGCGTGTCCCAGCACCCCGGCGACGTGGGTGGTGATCAGCTCCAGCAGGTCGGTGCCGCCGGCGGGGGGCGCGGGTCGGGGGGCCTGCGGCCGGCTGTCGGCCTCGGGCAGGTCCCGCAGCAGCCGGCTCGGCCGCGCGTGGGTGTAGGCGCGGGCGAACTGTGCCCAGTCGGCCTCGGTGACGACCGCGAGGGCCTCGTCGTGGTCGAGGACGTCCTGCAGCGCGTCGAGTGCCCGGCCCGGGTCCAGTTCGCCGAGGCCGAGCAGGGTGCGCTGGCGCTGCACGGGCTCCAGGGCCGCCATGCCGCCTTCGGCCCAGATGCCCCACGCGACGGAGGTCGTGGCGCGGCCCTGGGCGCGGTGCTGGGCGGCCAGGGCGTCGAGGAAGGCGTTGCCGGCGGCGTAGGCCGCGCCGTGGCCGTCGCCCCACACGCCCGCGGTGGAGGAGAACAGGACGAAGGCGTCGAGGTCCGGCAGGAGTTCCGCCAGGTTCGCCGCCCCGGCGACCTTGGCCGTGACGACCTCGGCGAACTCCGCCGGTGTCGTGTCGGCCAGCCTGGTCGCCCTGATCGCGCCGGCGGTGTGGAAGACCGCGCTGATGTCGCCGACGCGCTCGACGAGGTCCCGCAGGGCGTCCCGGTCGGCCACGTCGCACGCCGCCACGGTCACCCGCGCCCCGGCTGCCTCCAGTTCGTCGCGCAGGCCGGCCGCGCCGGGTGCGTCGGGGCCACGGCGGGCGGCCAGCACGATGTGCTCCGCGCCCTGCCGCGCGAGGCGGCGGGCCACGTGTCCGCCGAGCGCGCCGGTGCCGCCGGTGACCAGCACCGTGCCCCGCGGCCGCCAGGACCGCGCGGCCGGGCGCGAGGAGGCCTTGCGGCGCAGCCGCTTGGCGAAGCGTCGGGTGCCGCGGATCGCCACCTGGTCCTCGCCCGTGCCGGCGAGCACGACGAGCAGCGCGTTCACGCTCTCCTCGTCGGGCACGGCGGGAAGGTCGACCAGGCCGCCCCAGCCGTGCGGGAACTCCAGCGCCGCGGACGCGCCGGTGCCCCACGCCAGGGCCTGGGCCGGGCTGGTGACCGGGTCGGTGCCCGAGGTGCTCACGGCGCCGCTGGTCGCGCACCACAGCGGGACGGCCGCCCGCACCGGGTCCAGGCCGCGCGCCGGGTCCAGGGTGCGGACCAGGTCCAGGGTGCGGACCAGGCCCGCCGGGAGCACCGGGTGGTCGGGGTGCGGCTCCTCGTCCAGCGCCAGCAGCGACAGCACGCCGTCCGGCCCGGGCCGGGTGTCCCCGGTGTCGGCCGCGTCCCGGGTGTCGGCCACCGCGAAGCCCCGTTCGCGCAGGGCCTCGGCCCACGGGTGCCCGGTCGTGGCCAGGACGAGCCAGCGAGCCGGGTCCACCGGGGCCGCGGCAGCGCTCGTCGGCGTCCATGCCACCTCGTACCGCCAGTCGTCACGGGGCGCCGGCGGGGTCGCGGTCACCCAGTAGGGCTCGCGCTGGAAGGCGTACGTGGGCAGGTCGGCCCTGGGTGCGGTGCGGGGCAGGACCGGAGTCCAGTCGACGTCGGCTCCGGCGGCGTGGAGGCGTCCCGCCGCGGCGAGGAACTCGGTGAGGCCGCCGTGGTCGCGGCGCAGTGTTCCGGTGGCGGCGACGTCCAGCGCGGGCACCAGCACCGGGTGCGGGCTGACCTCCAGGAACAGGTCGTGGCCGTCGGCGGTGAGACGGGCGGTGGCCAGGTCGAACCGTACGGGTTCGCGGAGGTTGCGGTACCAGTAGCCGGCGTCGAGGGCGGAGGTGTCGACCGGCTCGCCGGTGACCGTGGAGTAGAACGGGATCGCCGCCGAGTGGGGCGTGATGTCGGCGAGGTCGGTGAGCAGTTGCTCGCGGATCGCCTCGACCTGGGCGGAGTGGGCGGCGTAGTTGACGGGCAGGCGGCGGGCGCGGATGCCGTCGGCCTCGCAGGCGGCCAGCAGTTCGTCCAGCACGTCGAGGCCGCCGGACACCACGACCGCCGCGGGTCCGTTCACCACGGCGGTGGTCAGCCGCTCGCCCCAGCGGGCCAGGTGGTCGGCAGCCTGGTCGACGGACAGCGCGAGGGACACCATGCCGCCCCGGTCGGCGATGTCGGCCAGTGCCCTGGAGCGCAGCGCCACGACCTTGGCGGCGTCCCGCAGCGACAGCGCGCCGGCGACGTACGCGGCAGCGATCTCCGCCTGGGAGTGGCCGACCACGGCGTCCGGCTGCACGCCGTGGGCCCGCCACAGGTCGGCCAGCGCCACCATGACGGCGAACAGGGCCGGCTGCACCACGTCGACGCGGTCCAGCGAGCCGTGGCGCAGTTCGTCGACCAGCGACCAGTCGGTGTACGGGGCCAGGGCGGCGGCGCAGGCGTCGATGCCGGCGCGGAAGACCTCGGACTGCTCGTACAGGTCACGGCCCATGCCCGCCCACTGCGCCCCCTGTCCGGGGAAGACGAACGCGGTCCCGCCGGTACGGGCCGGCAGGCCCGGCGGGAGCGCGGCCAGGCCGGACAGCAGGTCGTCCCGGTCGGCGCCGACCACCGCGGCCCGGTGCTCGAACACGGTGCGGGCGGCCAGTGCGCGGCTGATCGCGGCGGCCGGGACGTCGGGGTGGGCGGTCGCGTACGCGTGCAGCCGCTCGGCCTGGGCGCGCAGCGCGGCGTCGGTCTTCGCGGACAGCAGCCAGGCGGTGGGGGCGGTCCGGTCGGCGGGTTCGGGGAGGTGGCCGGGGTCCGGGTCGGAGGACTGCTCGATGATCAGGTGGGCGTTGGTGCCGCTGATGCCGAAGGCCGAGATGCCGGCGCGGCGCAGGTGCTCGTGCTCCGGCCACGGCCGGGCCTCGGTGAGCAGCCGGACGCCGCCGGAGGCCCAGTCGACGTGCGGGGAGGGGGCGTCCACGTGGAGGGTTCGCGGCAGTTCGCCGTGCCGCATCGCCATGACCATCTTGATCAGGCCCGCGACGCCGGCGGCGGCCTGGGTGTGCCCGATGTTGGACTTCACCGACCCCAGCCACAACGGCTCCACCCGGTCCCGGCCGTAGGCGGCCAGCAGGGCGTGGGCCTCGATGGGGTCGCCGAGGGTGGTGCCGGTGCCGTGGGCCTCCACCGCGTCCACCTCGGAGGGCTCCAACCCGGCGTTGGCGAGGGCCTGACGGATCACCCGTTCCTGCGACGGACCGTTGGGCGCGGTCAGGCCGTTGGACGCCCCGTCCTGGTTGACCGCGCTTCCCGCGACGACCGCCAGCACCCGGTGACCGTTGCGGCGGGCGTCCGACAGACGTTCCAGCAGCACCAGGCCGGCGCCCTCGGCCCAGCTGGTGCCGTCGGCCGCGGCGGCGAAGGGCTTGCTGCGGCCGTCCGCCGCGAGGCCGTGCTGGCGGGAGAACTCGGTGAAGCCCAGCGGTGTCGCCATGATCGTGACACCGCCGGCGATCGCCAGCGAGCACTCGCCCGCGCGCAGGGCCTGGGCGGCCAGGTGGACGGCGACCAGGGACGACGAGCAGGCGGTGTCCACGGACAGCGCCGGACCGCGCAGCCCGAGGTGGTAGGCGACCCGGCCGGACGTGACGCTGGTCGCGACGCCGGTGAACAGGTAACCCTCCAGGTCCTCCGGCAGGCCCGGCCCGGTCGCGTAGCCGGACGACCAGACGCCGGTGAACACGCCGGTGTGGCTGCCGCGCAGCGAGGCCGGGTCGATTCCGGCGTGCTCGAAGGTCTCCCAGGCCGTCTCCAGCACGAGCCGCTGCTGCGGGTCCGTGGCGAGCGCCTCGCGGGGCGAGATGCCGAAGAACGGAGCGTCGAATCCGGCCACCTCCTCCAGGAACCCGCCCTGGTTGATGTACGTGGTGCCCGAGCCGCGCAGTTCCGGGTCGTACAGGCCGCCCAGGTCCCAGCCGCGGTCGTCCGGGAAGTCGCCGATCGCGTCCACGCCCTCGGTGACGACCCGCCACAGGTCGTCCGGCGAGGCCACCCCGCCGGGGAAGCGGCAGCCCATCCCCACGATGACGACCGGGTCGTCGTCGTGGGCGGCCTGGACGGCGGGGGCCGACCGGTCGCCGGGGCCAGTGCGCAGCCAGTCGATCAGCTCCGCGGGCGTCGGGTGGTCGAAGACGAGACCGGAGGGGAGTTGCCGGTCCAGGGCGCCGGCCAGGCGGTTGCGCAGTTCGAGCCCGGTGACCGAGTCGAAGCCGAGGTCCTTGAAGGTGAGCGCGGGATCGATGTCCGCGGGGTTCTCGTGGCCCAGCACGAGCGCGATCTGCGCGGTGACCACGGTGGCCGCGTCGACCGTGTCGCCCGGCTCGGGGTCGCCCGTGTCCGCGCCGCCGTCCGGCCGGCCGGCCGCGACGGTCTCCGCTGCGTGCGTCCCCGGGCGGGCCGGGGTCCGTCCGCTCTGCCCGGCTGTCGCTTCGGGCAACCAGTACGAACGACGTTGGAAGGCGTACGTGGGCAGGTCGACCGGCGCGGCCTCGGCGACGGCCGGGGACCAGTCGACCGGCACGCCGGCCACGAACAGCCGGGACAGCGCGGTCAGGAAGGCGTCCGGCCCGCCCCGGCCACGGCCCAGCGTGCCGGTGGCGACGCCGGGCACGCCGGTCCGCTCGCGGGCCTGTTCCAGGCTCTGTTCGAGGGCGGGCAGCAGCACCGGGTGCGGGCTGACCTCGACCACGACGTCGTGCCCGTCCGCCAGCAGTGCGGCGGTGGCCAGGTCGAAGCGGACCGGCTCGCGCAGGTTGCGGTACCAGTAGCCGGCGTCGAGTTCCGTGGTGTCGTCGAGGAGGCCGCCGGTGACCGCGGAGTAGTACGGGATGGTGCCCTGTCGCGGCCGCACACCGTCCAGTTCGGTGTGCAGCCGCTCGCGGATCGCCTCGACGTGCGCGGAGTGGGAGGCGTAGTCCACCGGGACGACGCGTGCGCGGACGCCGTCCGCCGCGCAGGACTCGACCAGTTCGGACAGGGCCTGGGTGTCGCCGGACACCACGACCGAGCCGGTGGCGTTGACCACGCCGACCGTCAGCGCGCCGCCCCAGCGCGACACGTAGTCCTCGGCCCGCTCGGCGGACAGGGCCACGGACACCATGCCGCCCCGGCCGGTCAGCGCCACCAGCGCGCGGCTGCGCAGGGCCACGATCCGGGCCGCGTCGGACAGCGACAGCGCGCCCGCGACGTGTGCCGCGGCGATCTCGCCCTGCGAGTGCCCGACCACCGCGTCGGGCTCGACGCCGAAGGAGCGCCACAGTTCCGCCAGGGACACCATCACCGCGAACAGGGCGGGCTGCACGATGTCCACGCGGTCGAGCGGGGCGCCGTCCAGGACATCGGCCAGGGACCAGTCGGTGTACGGGGCCAGGGCCTGGGCGCACTCGTCCATGGCGGCCCGGAAGACGGGGTACGCGGCGTACAGCTCCCGGCCCATGCCGACCCACTGCGCGCCCTGGCCGGGGAACACGAAGACGGTACGGCCCGGGGTGCCGGCCCGGTCGGCGGCGACCTGGGCGGAGTCGAGCAGGACCGCGCGGTGCGCGAAGCGGGTTCTGGTGGTGGCCAGCGCGTGCGCGACCTCGGCGTCGGTCAGGTCCGGGTGGCTGCGCACGTGTTCGCGCAGGCGCCCGATCTGCGCCCGTAGCGCCTGCTTGGTCCGCGCCGTGACGATCCACGGCGCCGGCCGGGCCTCGGGGGCGGGCCGCCGGGCCGGCGGCGCGGCCGCGTCGGGCGCCTGCTCGACGATCACGTGCGCGTTGGTGCCGCCCATGCCGAACGACGACACGCCGGCGAGCAGGGGCGCGTCCGGCCGCGGCCAGGGGGTCAGAGCGGTCTGGACCCGCAGCGCCAGTGCGTCGAGGGGGATGCCGGGGTTGGGGGTTTCGTAGTTCAGACTCGGCGGCAGTGCGCGGTGGTACACGCTGAGGACGGCCTTGAGCAGACCGACGATGCCCGCGGCGCCTTCCAGGTGGCCGATGTTCGTCTTGGCGGATCCGACCCGCAGGGCACCGTCGGCGTCGCCGGACTCGGCCGGGTCGCGGTAGGCCGCCGCGAGGGCGGCGGCCTCGATGGGGTCGCCGACAGCGGTGCCGGTGCCGTGCAGCTCGACGTACTGCACATCCGCGGGACGCACGTCGGCGCGGGCCAGTGCTTCGCGGATGACCTGTTCCTGGGCCTGCGCGCTGGGCACGGTCAGGCTCCGCGTGGCGCCGTCGTTGTTGACCGCGCTGCCCCGGATGACACCGTAGACGCGGTCGCCGTCGGCCAGGGCCCGGTCCAGCGGTTTCAGGACGAGGAAGGCGCCGCCCTCGCCGCGGACGAAGCCGTTGGCCCGGGCGTCGAAGGTGAAGCAGCGGTCGTCCGGGGACAGGCCGCCGAACTCCGCCGCTCCCTCCTCGCGGGCGGCGGTCAGGTTGAGGTTCACCCCGCCGGCCAGGGCGAGCGCCGACTCGCCGCGGCGCAGGCTCTCGACCGCCAGATGCACCGCTACCAGCGCGGACGACTGGGCCGTGTCGACCGTCATGCTCGGTCCGCGCACGCCGAGGAAGTGCGAGACGCGGTTGGCGATGACGCCCCGGTTGGTGCCGGTCAGCGTGTGCGGCGTGATGTGACCGGGGTAGGTCAGGGAGGTGTAGTCCTCCCACATCGAGCCGACGAACACCCCCGTCGGGCCGCCCGTCAGCGTGCTCGGCACGATCCGGGCGTCCTCCAGGGCCTCCCAGGCGAGTTCGAGCATGAGCCGCTGCTGCGGGTCCATGCCGGCGGCCTCCCGGGGGGACACACCGAAGAACGCCGCGTCGAAGCCGTCCACCCGGTCCAGGTAGCCGCCGTGCCGTACGCCCTGCCGGCCCTCGGGCGGCGCGGTGATCGCGTCGGCCCCGTCGCACAGCAGTCGCCAGAACGCCTCCGGATCCGGGGCTTTCGGCAACCTGCCCGATATTCCGATGACAGCGACACGATCAGCGTCCGAATCCAAGGGGAAGCGCATCACATCGACACCTCGTGAGCCGGGGGGATGAAGGAAGGCGGAGTGTTTCCCGTAGCAGTCCCGATGGTGCGGCTCCGGCCGCGCGAGCGGCCGGATCATCGAGTGCGAGGGCAGCCCGGCGATTCGGTGGTATCCGAACCGGGAATAGACCGTGCTCCGGGCGTCTGGATCAGTGGAGCGGTCCTCGAAAGCGACAGCGTTGGCGACGCTCTTCGAGGGAGATGCGCTGGTGAGCTGAGCGTAGGGGGGGCGAGACGATGATCGTTCCGCCACGCGAACCGATCATGACAGCAACTTCACACCATCGCCATAGACCCGGCGAAGGATGTCTCGAACGAGGCACATCACAACGTCATATGCCTGATTGACAAAAGCACCGTGGCGAGATCCGTCCCGTGCGCCCCACGAAACGCGTCGTTTCTCACGGACGGCCCGTCGCAGTGTCCGCCGGCGGACCTGCCGGCGAATCCGCTGGTGAACCTGCCGGTGCGGTCACGGAAGTGCGTCCACGCCCTGCACCGCCATCACCGGGCGGAGTCCATGGGAACCGTCGACGCCGCCGGTGACAACGCCCTAGAATCCCTTCGCACTCGCGCAGAAGAACGTCCTCGACCGTCATCCGGCCGCCCGGGAGAACCTCCGCGCGGCGATCACCACCCGGATCGAGCGAACCGACCACCGGCGCCGCCGACAGCTCCGACCGAACCGTTCGACCCCCATCGGCTTCGAGACGATCACGAAGCGCCACCGCCCCCGGCGGTACACAACCCAACTGTCACCGATCCGCGCATCGGTCCCGGCCGTTCGCGTCCGGCACCCGGTGCCCGGTCCTGGTGACAGCCCCTCAGGAGGCAGCGATGCAAGCCACGTTTCCCTTCACCACTCCACACCACCTCGACAACGAGCCCGAAGCCGAGGCTCTGCTCGCGCAGGCTCCGGTCGTCCTCGCGACGATGGGTCCGGCAGACGTCTGGCTCGCCCTTTCCTACAAGGCGGTGCGTCAGGTTCTGAGCGACAGCCGGTTCAGCCGCGAGGCGGCCACACTTCCGGACAGCCCGCTGAAACTGTCCGTCGCATCCGACCCGCTCCTGATCTCCAGCCAGGACGGCGAGCGCCACGCCCGCCTGCGCAAGCTGATGTCGCAGGCGTTCAGCCCCCGCATGGTCGATCAGCTCGAGCCACGCGTCCAGTCCATCGTGGACTCCTTGCTCGACTCCCTCGACCCGACCGCGGATCTTGTGGCAGGTCTCTGCGCTCCACTGCCGTTGATGGTCATCTGCGAGCTGCTCGGCGTGCCCTACTCCGAGGCGGAGGCCATCCGCAGGTGGACCAGGCGGCTGTTCGTCACGAACATCACGCCGGACGAACTGCGGGCGGCACAGGGCGAGATGCAGGACTGGCTCGCCGATCTGGTGCGTCAGAAGCGGGCACGGCCGGACGACGGGTTGATCTCGGCGATGGTCGCCGCCAACGACGAGGGCGACCACCTCACCGAACCCGAGCTGCTGGCCAACCTCGAGGGCCTGCTGATCGCCGGCCACGAGACGACCGTCAACCAGCTGGGCAACTCGTTCCTGACCCTGCTGCGCCACCCGGACCAACTCGCGCTGCTGCGGTCGTCACCGGACCTGATCGGACCGGCGGTCGACGAACTACTGCGCTACAGCAGGCTCTTCACCTCGGCCGAGGTCCGGGTCACGACCGAGCCCGTCGATCTGGAGGGCGTCGAACTGGGGGCGGGCGAAGCGGTGTTGCCGGTCATCGTCGCGGCCAACCGCGACCCCGGTGTGTACCCGGATCCCGGCCGTCTCGACATCACGCGCGAAGGACCGGCAGCGCACCTCGCCTTCGGGCACGGGCCGCACTTCTGCCTCGGCGCGATACTGGCCCGCCGGGAGATGCGGGTGGCGATCGGGTCCGTGGTGAAGCGGTATCCGGGACTGCGCCTCGCCGTTGACGAGTCCGAGCTCACCTACGTGCCGGAACTGGTCTTCCGCGGCCTGCAGGCGTTGCCGGTCACCTGGTGATCCGTGGTCTCCCGTACCGCAGGCGCGGGCATCGGACGGGATCGACCGGTCGGGGCACGACACGACCGACGGCCCTTCCACCACCCTCGACCTGCGGTACGACCGGCACGGCGAACTCACCGACGGACGGCCCGGAAGCCTGCCTCGGGCAGCCGACCTCACCGGCTACGGCTTCTGCAGCTCTCCCGCAGGACGCTGCGCAGGATCTTTCCGGTGCTGCCGCGCGGCAGGCCGGCGGTGAACTCGATCGCGCGCGGGTACTTGTACGGCGCGATGTCGCTCTTGACGAAGGACTGCAGTGCGGCGACGAGCTCCTCGCCCGGCTGGCAGCCGGCCGCGAGCACCACGTACGCCTTGACGATCTCGCCGCGCCCCGGGTCCGGCGCGCCCACCACCGCGCACTCCGCGACCGCCGGGTGCCGCAACAGCGAGTTCTCCACCTCGGGCGCGGCGATGTTGTAGCCCGAGCTGACGATCATGTCGTCGGAGCGCGCCTGGAACCAGAAGTAGCCGTCGGCATCCTTGATGAACACGTCACCGGTGAGCGTCCAGCCGTCCCGCACCTGAGCTCGCTGGCGAGGGTCCGTCAGGTAGCGGCAGCCGGTCGGGCCCTTCACCTGCAGCAGGCCCGGTACTCCGTCCGGCACCTCGGCCCCGCTCTCGTCCACGACCCGCGCGCGGAAGCCCGGGACCACCCGGCCGGTGGCGCCCGGCCGGACATCCTCGCCGGCGGCCGAGATGAACACGTGCAGCATCTCGGTGGAGCCGATGCCGTCGACCAGCCGCAGCCCGGTGGCCCGCTCGAAGGCCTGCCAGGTCGCCGGCGGGAGCGGCTCACCGGCCGAAACGCACAGCCGCAGGCTGGCCAGCTCATAGTCGTCCAGCGAGTCCAGGACCCGGCGGTAGGCCGTGGGCGAGGTGAACAGCACGCTCACCCGGTGCCGGGCCACCGCCCGGAACAGCTTGTCCGGCGCCGCCTCCTCCAGCAGCAGGCTGGCCGCGCCCGCACGCAGCGGGAAGATCAGCAGACCGCCGAGCCCGTACGTGAAGCCCAGTGGCGGGCTGCCGGCGAACAGGTCGGTCGGCTCGGGCCGGAGCACCCGGGCGGAGAAGGTGTCCGCGATGGCCAGCACGTCCCGGTGGAAATGCACGGTGGCCTTCGGCACACCACTGGTGCCCGAGGTGAAGGCGATCAGCGCCACGTCGTCGGCGGCCGTCCGCACGGCCGGGAACACGCCCGTACGGGCCTTGGCCTGCCGCCCGAGCTCGCCGCCGTCGTGCACGTCGTACCGGATCACGGTCAGGTCGTCCCCGGACGCGAGCTCCAGCTCCTCGGTGAACCGCTCGTCGCACAGCGCGAACCGCACCTCGGCCTTGGCGATCACCTCGCGCAGCTCGACGGCGCGCAGCAGCGCCATGGTGGTCACGGCGATGCCGCCCGCCCTCATGACGGCCAGCCAGCAGATCGCCAGCCACGGCGAGTTGGGTCCGCGCAGCAGCACCCGGTTGCCCGGCCGCAGGCCGTAGCCGTGCACCAGCTCCTCGGCCGTCCGGTTGACCAGCTCGGCGACCTGTTCGTAGGACCACACCGTGCCCGCCTGGTCCAGCAGGCAGGGCCGGTCCCCGCCGAACCGGCCGATCGTCACGTCGAGCAGCTCCACCGCGCAGTTGAGCCGCTGCGGGTAACACAGCTCGGGCAGGTCGACGAGGATCGCGGGCCACTCCTCGACCGGCGGCAGATGGTCACGGGCGAAGGTGTCGACGTGCGCGGATCGGATCGATGCGTCCATGGCTCCTCCGGGACTCGATGATCCACCCTCGGGGCCGGAACCGGTTCAGACGTTCGAATCGACCGCTTCCTGCCAGCAGCACGGGCAGGAAATGGCAACTTCCTGCCAGCCGCGAGCCGGATCACCGGGAGCTGGGTGAGAGTGGCGGCGAAGATCGAGCTCGGAGAGGGAGACACGGTCATGCAGCCGGCCAGTCACGTACCGGAAGGCCGGCGGTTCCGGCTGGAACGCCAGATCTTCTTCCACCATTGCGACCCCGCCGGCATCGTCTTCTACCCGCAGTACCTGGTACTGCTGAACGAGGTGCAGGAGGCCTGGTTCCGCAACTGCCTCGGCGTCGACTACACCGCCCTGTTCACCAAGCGTCTGCTCGGCGTGCCGACCGTCCGGCTGGAGTGCGACTTCCTCGCACCCAGCCGCCTCGGCGACGTCCTGACGCTGGAGCTCGCGGTGGAGCGGGTCGGCACCAAGTCGCTCACCATCTGCTACGAGTACCGCGGCGCCGACGCCGGCGAGGTGCGTGCGCGGTTCAAGACGGTCCTGGTGTTCGCCTCCCTGGAGACGCACCGGGCCGTTCCCATTCCTGACGACATCCAGGCCGGCCTGCGGCACTGGCTCGCGACGAGGGGCGACAGCGAAGAATGAGCACCGGTCTGCTTGACGACGCCCGGCTCGGGGCCGGGAACCTCTTCCGCCTGGCCGCGGCCGCGACCAGGGGCACCGCGCAGAGCCGGATCGAACTGGACGTGCCGTACCTGACGCCCGGCGGCGAGCAGCTGCACGGGTTCACCCTGGACGAGCTGGACGAGCTGACCGACCGGGTGGCGGCCGGCTTCCACCACGACGGCATCCGGGCCAAGGATCCGGTGGCCGTCTTCCTCGACGAGAGCGTGCGGTACCTGGTCCACTACATCGCGCTGACCAAGCTCGGAGCGATCCCGGTCTTCCTGAACAGCTCGTTGGAGCCGGAGACCGCCCGCGCCTTCATCCAGCGGGTCGGCGCCGTGGCCGTGGTCTCGGACCCCCAGCGGCTGGCCAAGGACGCGCTGGACCTGCCGTACTACGAGGCGGACCCGTACTCGCCGGACCAGGTCACGTACTTCCGGCACACCGAGAACGACCCGGTGCTGATCGCCCACACCTCCGGCACCACCGGCGTGCCGAAGGCCGTGCAGTTCAACCACTTCGGCTTCTTCTTCGGCATCAGGCAGCAGTCCGGCGCGGACCTCGGCGAGCGCATCCTGTCCGTGCTGCCGCAGAGCCACGCCTCGGCGATCTCGGTGCTGATGTCCGGTGTGCTGCGCGGCTTGGACGTCATGCTCGCCACCGAGCGCTCCCCGAAGCGGCTGGTCGAGCGGTTCGCCGCCTTCCGCCCGCAGCTGGTGGTCGGATTCCCCAAGGTCTTCGTCGACCTCTGCCGGCTGGACCCGGACCCGGCGGACTTCGCGTCCATCTCGTACTGGATGTGCACCGGCGACGCCAACCACGAGCAGCACATCCGCAAGCTGGTCGCGCTCGGCAACCACACCGACCGCTCGGGGCAGCGGCGGCCCGGGTCCCTGTTCATCGACAACTTCGGCTCGTCCGAGTTCGGCTTCGCCATGTTCCGCCAGGTGCACACGCCGACCAGTGACCGCTACGGCCGCTGCATAGGCCGCCCGTTCCCCTGGATAGACGCCCAGGTCTTCGACGACCAGGACGAACCGCTGGGCCCGTTCGCGGTCGGCCGGCTCGGCCTCAAGTCGCCGACGGTGACGGCTGGTTACTGGAACAACTCGCTGCTCAGCGAGAAGAACCGGGTGCGCGGCTACTGGCTCACCGGTGACTTCGCCTTCCGCGACGAGGACGGCCGCTTCTACCACGTCGACCGCACCACGGACGCCATCACCACCAGCCGCGGCACGGTCTACAGCACCCAGACCGAGGAGCTGATCCTGCGTAACTTCCCCGGGCTGCAGGACTGTTCGCTGGTGAAGTCGGATGACACCGGGGAGCTGGTGCTGGCCGTCGAACCCGCCGACCCGGCCGCCGACCTGGACGAGCTGTTGACGCGGATCAACGAGACCCTGACCGCCGCCGACCTGCTGCCGGCCGACCGGATCCTCACCAAGGGGAGCGAGGAGTTCACCGGCGTGACCGGCAAGGCCCTCAAGCGGGCGATGCGCCTGACCTACGCTGCCGACGGAGCTCACGGACGACCCTGACATGGCAGTCGAGAAGACCCTCCAGCCGGGGCCGGGAGCCGCCGCGGGCGTCCCGGACCCCAGCCGACGGACCCGGGCCGCCTGGGTCGTGACCTGGCTGATGTGCACCGTGATCACGGGCGCCACCGTGCCCACCCCGATCTATCCGCTCTACGCGCACAGGCTCGGGCTCACCCCGCTGCTGGTGACGGCGGTGTTCGCCACCTACGCGCTCGGCACGCTGTGCACGCTGCTGCTGTTCGGCGGCATGTCGGACCGGATCGGCCGCCGCCCGATCCTGCTGGCAGCCCTCTGTCTGGGCCTGCTCAGCTGCGCCCTGTTCGCCGCCTCGCCCACCCTGCCCGGCATCCTGGGCGGGCGGCTGCTGTGCGGCTTCGCCGTGGGCCTGTCCTCCGGCACGGCGACGGCGTACCTCGGCGAGCTGCTGGCCGACCGACGCAAGGCGGCCCTGGTGGCCTCGGCAACCAACATGGCGGGCCTCGGCATCGGACCGATGCTCTCCGGCATCCTCATCCAGTACGGCCCCGGCCCGATGCTCCTTCCGTACCTGGTGCTGGCCGCCCTGCTACTGCCCGGGTTCGCCGTGCTCGCGCTGCCGGAGACCGTCGTGCGCGCCGCCGGCCCGGTCTCCCTCCGCCCGCAGCGCCTGCGCATCCCGGCCGAACACCGGTCGGCGTTCGCCTCCTCGGCGCTCGCCGCGCTCGGCTCGTTCGCGGCCCTCGGCCTGCTCGCCGCTCTGGCCGGCACCTTCCTGCGGGACGGCCTGCACATCACCAACCACCTGATGGTCGGTGTCGCCCCCTGCACCGCCTTCACAGCGGCCGCGCTGGCCCAGGTCTGGGGCAGCAGGGTCGCACCCCGGACAGGCGTCATCGTCGGCATGGCCGTCCTCCCGGCCGGGCTGGCGCTGATCGTCGCGGCGATCCCAGCCGTCTCGCTGTCGCTCTTCCTGGGCGGGGCGGTGGTCTTCGGCTCGGCCAGCGGACTCGCCTTCCGCTCCGGCCTGGCCCTGCTCTCCGCCAACGCCCGCCCCGACCAGGCCGGCCAACTGGTCTCCGGCTACTTCACCTCCGCCTACGTCGGGCTGTCCCTGCCAGTGGTCGGCACCGGGCTCCTGCTCGGCGCCACCACCCTGCTCAACACCGCCGCCGTCTTCACCGCCGCGGTGACGGCCGTCGCCCTGCTCTGCATCGTCCCGATCGCCCGCGCTCGCAGCTGACGGAGCGCCGGATCGATTCCCGGGCGGGTGGGTCCCGCCCGGAACGCGGATCAGCAGGTCCCACCCGGAACGCGGATCAGTGGATCTCCCGGTCCTGCAGCTGGTGCAGGAGGTAGCCGGCGTGCAGTCGGTTCTTCGCGCCGAGCCGCCGCATGATCTCGGAGATGTGGCGCTGGCAGGTGCGCATGGAGATCCCGAGGCGGCGCGCGATCGCGCGATCGTCGATGCCGTCCACCAGCAGGCTGACGATCATCGCCTTGGTGTCGTCCGACGCTATCTCCACCATGCTGCGGTCATAGCCGGGGGACAGCGGCAGCGCGCTCGACCAGGCGAACTCGAAGGCCGCGTGCATGAAGTCGACCACGCTCGGATCGCGCACCACCGCCGCGCTCAGCGGATCGTCGCGCAGCTCGATCAACGCGACCGTCCGATCGAAGATCATCAGGCGCACGAAGTCGTTGCTGGTGGTCCGCGCCTCCGCGCCCCGGCCGGTCACGTGCTCGACGAAGGTCAGCGTGGGCTGACTGTGTCTGGCGGGGTGCTGGTAGAGCGTGCGCAGCTTGACGCCGCGCGCCAGGAGTTCATCGGCGCGCTCCAGCGACTCCGCCAGGGCCCCCTGGTCCCGGGCCCCGCCGGGCTGGGAGGCGACCACCTCGTGCAGGCTCGCCGCCGCGAGCTCGGCTATCACGCCACGCGCCGCGCTGACACCCAGCACGGGCTCGATCGGCGACGACCGGGCACCACGGAGCACCTTCTCCTGATAGACGGCCACCAGGCCGGTGTAGGCGGACCAGAGCCGGTCGGCCTCCCGCTGCTGCCGCGCCAGATCCTGCAGCACCGGTGCCAGCATCCGGATGCGGGCGGCTTCCGGGGGCACCGCCACCAGCCGACCGGCATCGGCGGCACCGGCCCGCAGCAGCTTCAGCCTGAGCAATTCCGCTATCGCTCCATCGACTTGATTATCTGTCAGGTTCAGATCGAGCCCCGCCTCGGCGGGGGTCGGCGGAGAGGACTGCCGGAGCGTGAAGCCGTAGAGGATTTCGGCGGATTCACTGAGTGGCGCACGAGCCACGCCCGGAATTTCCTGATTTAACACGTGCTTTCTCCCTGGCGAATGTGTGCAGGCCGAAAGAAGATAGCCCAGGGCGATGGGAAGCGGTGCCTGCGACTGGGCATGCTGGAGTGGTTGCGGTTGATCACGAACCGACAACGAGAAGGACTCGAGGGGGGACCATCATGAGCATCGTCCGCCGGATGTTCGCAGCTGCCCTGGCCGACATCTCGACCACGACCGCGGGCTCGCCGCCCACGGACCTCGGCTGGGGCTGACAGCGCCGACCGGGCCGGCCCCGCACCCCTCGCTGCGGTGGCCGGGCCTCGGACCGCCCGGACGTCGCGCCCACCCGGGCCCCGCGCGTCCGACCGTTGGTCCCCACCTCCCACCACCGCCGACCGCCGGGCCGCCGCGCGCGCCCGGACGAGCTCGGCCATACGGACCTGCGGAGAGGCAATTGACCAGCATCGGAACGTCGTTCAAGAACCTCAACTCTCCCACCCTGCCGGCGCTGCGCGACCTGGCACTGCAGGTGGCGGAGATGGCCGGCCGGCTCTCCGGGGGCATCGCGAGCGGCCCCCGCCCCGACGCAACCGCCGAGGATGCCCACTCGGTCGCCGCGCGCCTGGTCCAGCAGTGCAGCCACCGCGTGGTCAGAGCCCAGACCAGCTACGCCGACGGGCCGCACGAGTTCAACGACCCGCTCCTGGACCGGCTGCACACCCAACTCCTGGCCCGGGGAGGCGAGGTCAGGATGCTGATCACCAGCACACTGCTCCAGGACGGGGAGACCCTGGCCAAACTGACCGAGCTCGCCACCGCCGGAGCGCGGATACGGGTCTCCCCCTGCGGGCTGCCCACCGCCGTGATCACCGACGGCTTGGTCGGCCTGCTGGCCTCGGACCGCAACGCGCCACTCACCGTGATCTCCGGTCCGGAGGCCGTCCAGGCCATCTCCCTCCTCCATGACGCCGTCTGGGCCCAGTCCACCGACCTCGCGGCCGCCCACCGGAGCTGGACGGCCGACGAATGCTCCGTGCGCGTCCTGCAGGCGATCAGCCAGGGCTACACCGACGAGCGGGCCGCCCGGGAGCTGGGCCTGTCGGTGCGCACCTACCGTCGGCACGTGGCCGCCCTGCTCACCCAGCTCGACGCCGGATCCCGGTTCCAGGCCGGCGTGCGGGCGGCCCAACTCGGCCTGATCGACGCGGCGGCCTGACCGGTGCCGGGCGCCCCTCACCCCGGCTTCCGCCGGGAGGCCGGTCCGATCACCGCCCCCCGCCGGGCAGGGCGCGGTCGGCCGCGGCCTGCAGGGTGTCGAGGTCCTCGGCGATCTCCGCACCGGCGACGGCGTCCGGCAGCTCGTCCTCCATGTACCGCAGGGGCCGGTAGCGCAGGCCCAGGACGGCCCAGGCGATCAGCAGCAGTCCGCAGGTGACGAGGAGCAGGCCGGTGCCGCGGCCCGGCCCGGTGCCGAGCACTCGGCCGACGGTGTCCGCCAGCACTCCTCCCGGGTCGAGCAGACCGGAGAACCACTCGGCGAGGGGTGGGGCGGTGAGGAAGGCCAGCGGGGTCATGGCGACGGCGAGCATCTGGTTAGTGGCGAGCACCCGGCCCTGGAGCTCCGGGCCGACCTTGAGCTGGATGATGGCCAGCCAGTGCGCGTTGAGGATGCTCATGGACGCCCACCAGACGAGTGCGCCCACGGCCGCCAGCGTCACCGACGGACGCAGGCCGACCAGGACGACGCCCAGGCCGACCCCGCCCACGAATCCCACCATGCCGGTCGCCCGCCGCGCGGTACCGCCCCACAGCGCCACGATCAGGCTGCCCGCCACGGCCCCCGCGCCGCCGAGGGCGGTGACCACGCCCACCGCCGTGGTGCCGCTGAAGGAGAGCACGCTCGGGACCACCAGCGTCACCGCGAGCGTGCCCAGGTAGTTCTCCACCATGAAGAACACGATCATGACCATCAGCGGACGCCGCCGGATCAGGAACCGCCAGCCGCCGACGACGGTCCGGGCGAAGGTCTCCTGCTGCCGGCGGAAGAGCCGGTCGGGGAAGCGCACCCACAGCAGCGCGGCCAGGCCGACGAGGAACGACGCGACGTCCACGGCCACCACCCAGGGCAGGCCGACCAGCCCGATCAGCGCGCCGCCGGCCAGTGGGGCGATCAGCGTCCCCAGGCCGGCACCGAGGTTGGCCAGCCCGTTGGCCTGCACCAGGTAGGGCTTGGGGACGAGCTGGGCGACGGCGGCCAGGTAGGCCGGTCGCCGGAACGCCGTCACCAGCGACATGACGCCCACGATCAGACCGACCTGCCAGAGCGCCAGGCTGCCGCTCCACAGTGCGGCCACCAGGGACACCGTGGCGGTCGCGGAGACGGCGTCGCAGGTGAGCATGACCCGGCGGCGGTCGATCCGGTCCGCCACCGCGCCGCCCAGCGGCGCCGCGACGATCGCCGGGAGCATGGCGAGCATGCTGATCAGCGCGTAGTCGAGGACCCGCCCGCTGCGCTGGTAGGCCCAGACGCCGAGGGCGAACGAGGTCAACGCACTGCCGATCAGGGAGACCGTCTGGCCCGCGGCGACGACGTAGAAGTCCCGGAGGTCACGTTGCGCCCTCCGGCCGACGACCGTGACGTCGGCGACCGGCTCCGGCAGCAGGCCGCCGGCCCAGGCGCCGAGCCGCTCGCCGATCAGCGCGGCGAGCTGGGCGGCCTGGTGCTTGAGGAAGTAGTGGCCCGCCCTGGGGAGGGTGGCCAGCTCGACCCGGTCGGCGAAGGCTCCCCACTCCGTGAACCGCTCCTCGTAGAGCTCGGTGGACCGGTCGCGTTCGCCGATCACGCAGAGCACCGGGGCGCGCAGCCTGCGGGCGTCCGGCCTGGTCAGTTCACCGGTGAACCAGCCCTGCGCCTGGTCCACGTCGTGCCGCAGGGCGCGCAGCATGGTCCGCTGTGCCGCTTCGGCCACCTCGGCCGTTTCCCCGTCACCGTCGCCGTCGTCATCCATGCCGCCGAGGGTGCGCAGGAAGTCCCGGTAGGCCCGGTCCGAGGTCCAGCGGGTGGCCGGGAACCTGCTGCGCAGCCAGGTCGACAGACGCCCCGGCAGTCGCGCGCCGGGAAAGCTCCCGCCGACCAGCAGGCCCGTCACCGGGACACCCTCGGCCTCCAGGCGCAGCGCCAGTTCGGTGGCCGCGGCCGAGCCGACACAGTGGCCGTACACCGCCACCGGGCCGACGCGGCCACCCGTCCCCGGGGCGGAGTCGGCCGGCTCGGCCAGCTCGGCGACGACCCGGTCGATCAGCACGGTCAGCGGGAGCAGCGGCTCGTCCGGCCGTGCCGGATCGTGTCCCGGCAGTTCCACCGCCAGCACGGCCGCGCCGGGGATCGCCGTGGCCAGTTCCGTGGCGAGCGGGCCGTAGGCGGCCGCCGAACCGCCGCCGTAGGGGAGGCACACCACGGTGACGGTCGGGAGTCGGCCGGGCGGGGGGCCCGCGAGCCGGTGCAGCAGGCGGCGCTCGCCGTCGGGCCCGTCCGCTGCTGCCGCGTCGAGGAACGCGGCCAGCTCGCGAACGGTCGGCCGGGTGAACAGGTCGATCACCCGTAGCGTCGGGTCGATCGCCCGCACGGCGCGCACCGCCCGGAAGGAGTCCCCGCCGAGGGCGAAGAAGTCGTCGTCGATGCCGATGCCGTCGGCGGTGTCCAGGTCGAGGACCTGTGCCCAGACGTGTGCGACGCGCACTTCGGTCGGCGTGCCCGGGGCGATGTGCTCGGTACTCGCCGCCGGCTCGGGGGCGGGCAGGGCCGACCGGTCCACCTTTCCGTTGGGGTTGAGCGGCAGTGCGGGGAGCACGACGATCGCCGAGGGCACCATGTAGTCGGGCAGTCGCTCGCGCAAGGCCGTGCGCACGCGTGCCACGTCCACGCCGGACGCCGGCGCCGCGGGGGTCACCCAGGCGGCGAGCCGCCTGACGTGGGCCTCGCCGACCGGCAGGACCACGGCTTCGGCGATCTCGGGCAGGTCACGCAGCGCGGTGGCGACCTCGCCCGGTTCCACCCGGAAGCCGCGGATCTTGACCTGGTCGTCGATCCGGCCGAGGAACTCGAACAGGCCGGCCGCGGTCAGCCGGACCCGGTCTCCGGAGCGGTAGCACCGCGCGGTGCCGGTCACCGGGTCGGGGACGAAGCGCTCGTCGGTCAGGTCGGGGCGGCCGAAGTAGCCGCGCGCCACGCTCGGCCCGCCGATCCACAGCTCGCCGGGCACCCCGGCGGGCAGCGGCCGGCCGCCGGGGTCGACCACGTAGCAGTCCACGTCGGCGAGTGGTCGACCGATCGCAACCGTCCCCGAACGCCGGGCCGGCGGGGTCTCCTCCACCGCGCAGCCGAGCACGGACACCGTGGTCTCGGTGGGGCCGTAGTGCACCTGCACGGCCAGCTCGGGCCGCGCGGTCCGGATCCTGGCCACCAGGTCCCAGGAGCACGCCTCTCCCGCGAGGACGAGCAGCTTGCGGGGCAGCACGCGGCCGAGGTCCCCGTGAGCGGCGAGCAGTTCCAGGTGGCTCGGCACCATCTTGACCGCGTCGACCGGGTGCGCCTCCAGGTACTCCCCGTACGCCTCCGGGTCGGTGGCCACCTCACGGTCCACCAGGTGCACCGTGCCGCCGGTGGTCAGCGCGCCGAACAGGTTGGTCATGCCGAGGTCGGCCGCGTGGGTCGACACCAGGGCGAACGAGCCCCCCGCGACACCGCAGCCGGTCAGTCGCTCCGTCACCGCGTGCAGATAGTGCACGATCTGCCGGTGCTCGACGGTGACGCCCTTGGGGCGGCCGGTCGAGCCCGAGGTGAAGATCAGGTAGGCCGGCCCGGCCGGGTCGACGGCCACGCCCGGTGCTCCGCCGGGCTGTTCCGGTGACGAATCCGGGGCGGACGGATCGTACGGGTCGGACGGGTCGGACGGGTCGTCGAGGATCAGCAGCTCTGCGGGGGTGCCGGCGATGTCCGCACTGCGCCCCGGGAGGCGCTGGGCGAACTCCCGTTCCACGAGGACGAATCGCGCGCCCGCCGTCGACAGGATGTCGGCCAGCCGGTCGTCCGGGTACGCGGGGTCGAGGGGCAGGTAGATCGCGCCGGCTTTGAGGGTGGCGAGCAGGGCGACCACGAGCGGTGTCCGGCGGTCGGCCAGGACGGCGACCGGTTCCTGCGGTCCGACCCCGGCCGCGAGCAGCCGGTGCGCGAGCCGGTTCGCCCGCCGGTCCAGCTGTCCGTAGGTGAGTTCACCATCGGGGCCCACGACGGCCGTCGCGTCGGGCCGTTCGGCCGCCCAGCGCTCGACCAGCGCGTGCAGCGGCTGCTCCAGGTCGAACTGCCGGCGCGGCCCGGACAGCAGCGGTCCGTCCACCGGTTCCACGGCCACCTCGCGCACGGGGCGGTCGAGATCGGACAGCACGCCGTCCAGCAGGACCGCGTACCACTCGGTGATCCGCCGGGCGGTGTGCCGCTCGAAGAGGTCGGTGCGGTAGATCAGCGATCCCTCGTAGGTGTCGCCGGTGTCGCCGGTGCCGCTCGAGGAGGTGGCCGCGAAGGCCAGGTTCAGGTCGAACTTGGCCGTTGTCGCCGGCGGTGCGAAGACCCTCGCCGTCAGGCCCGGAAAGCGCGGCGCCGGCGTCGGGGTGTCGATCACGTTGAGGAGGACCTGGAAGATCGGCGTGGTGGAGAGGTCGCGAGCCGGGCGCAGCCGGTCCACGATCCGCTCGAACGGGACCTCGGTGCGGGCGAAGGCCTCCAGCGCCACGTCGCGCACCCGGGTCAGCAGCTCCCGGCCGCTCGGCCCGCCCGACAGGTCGGTCCGCATGGTCAGGGTGTTGATGAAGAAACCGACGGTGTGCTCGGTGTCGGGATGCCGTCGTCCCGCCTCGGGCACGCCGACCGGCACGTCGTCGACGCCCGACAGCCGGGCCAGCAGTTCCTGCCAGACCGCGAGCAGCACCATGAACGGCGTGCAGCCGACCTCGGCAGCCCGCCCGCGCACCTTGGCGGTCAGGGCGGCCGGAAGGATCACCGGCACTTCCGCGCCCGTCCGGTCCGCGATCGGTGGGCGGGGCAGGTCGGTGGGCAGGTCCAGGACCGGCTCCATACCGGACAGCGCCTGGACCCACCAGGCCAGGTCGGTCTCCGCGCGGTCCCCTTCCTCCGGCCGCCGGGAGAGCCAGTGCGCGTAGTCCGCGTACTGGACCGGTGGCGGTGCCGGAGGCTCGGCCAGCCCGAACCGCGCCGAGTAGAGTGCCGCCAGTTCCGCCACCGCGACCGTCCTCGACCAGGCGTCGAAGGCGATGTGGTGGACCGTCAGTGCCAGGACGTGCTCGTCGGTGCCGAGCCGGAGCAGCGTCGCCCGCAAGGGCGGTTCCACGGCCAGGTCGAACGGCCTGCGCAGGTCCTCGATCAGGCGGCGGTCCAGCGACTCCCGCTCCCCCGGCCCGGTCAGATCGACCTCGGTCAGCGGCACCGCGTCCGCCGGGCCCGCCACCGCCGCCGGCTCGCCGTCGGTCTCGAGGATCAGGCTCCGAAGGACCTGGTGTCTTTCGGCGAGGTCCCGCACCGCCCCCAGCAGCGCCGTACGGTCCACGGGGCCGTGCAGGTGCAGGGCGACGGGGATGTGGTACGCGGTGCTCTCCGGATCCAGCTGGGTGAGGAACCACAGCCGTGCCTGTGCGGCCGACAGCGGGGCCGGGGCGCCCGCGTCCGGCCGGACGGGTATCGCCGGGGTGCTGCGGGCCGCGGTGCGGCGGGCCGAGGCGAGCCGGGCCCGCAGGGCGTTGGTGAGCTGGGGGTCCCGCCGCTCGGCGGACACCTCGGTCATGCGGCACCGCCTCTGGTGGCGGAGGCCGGGGTGGCGAGTTCGGCCGGGTCGGCTGGTTCAGCGCGGGCTGGTTCAGCGAGGTCGGCCGATTCGGCGAGGTCGGCCAGCAGCAGGGCCTCCAGCGCGGCGGCGTAGTCGGCCAGGACCGGGTGTTCGAACATCAGGCGCACCGGCAGCGCGAAGTCCAGCGCCGCCATCAGCCGGCCCGCGACCCGGGTGGCCGCCAGCGAATGCCCGCCGAGCGCGAAGAAGTCGTCGTGGGCGCCGACTTCGGCGACTTCGAGCACGGCCTCCCACACCTCGGCCACCAGCAGTTCGGCATCGGTGCGCGGGGCGATCCGTTCGCGGCCGGATTCGCGGCCGGGTGCCGGGAGGGCGCCCCGGTTCACCTTGCCCGAGGCCGTCAGGGGCAGGGTGTCGAGGACGACCCACCGCCGGGGCACCATGTGGCCCGGGACACGGGTGTGCAGGCGCTCCTCCACCGCGAGCGTGTCGAGGGCGTCCGCGGTCGCCGCCGTGGGGTCCACCGCGAGGTAGCCGACCAGGTGGGCGTCGGCTCCGGCGCCGAGGACCACGACCGCCGCGTCCACGACCGCCGGCTCCGCGCGCAGGGCGGTCTCGATCTCGCCGAGTTCGATCCGGTGGCCGCGCAGCTTCACCTGCTGGTCACGGCGGCCCAGGAAGTCGAGGGTGCCTCCCCCAGCCTCCGGCCGGCGGGACCCCCACGGCCGCCAGCGGGCCAGATCCCCCGTCCGGTAGCGCATCGCGCCCGGTGCGAACGGATCCGCGGTGAACGCCGCCGCGGTCGCCTCGGGCCGGTTCCGGTAGCCCCGGGCGACGCCCGCGCCACCGATCCACAGCTCTCCCGTGGCTCCCGGCGGCACCAACCGGCCCATGGCGTCCAGCACGTAGGCCGTCTCCCCGGCCAACGGGCGGCCGATCGGCACCGTCTCGCCGACGGGAGCCTCCACCCGCGCCATGGTCGAGTAGACCGTGCTCTCGGTGGGCCCGTAGGCGTTCCACAATTCGCCTGTCCTCGCCAGGAGTTCGCGCGCCAGCCCAGGGTCCATCGGCTCGCCGATGCTGACGACGCGCACCGCTGGTCCCGACCACTCGGCGGCGACCAGCATCCGAAGCGTGGTCGGCGTGGCGGTCATCAGCGTCACCCCGGCCCGGTCGATGAACCGCGAGACGGCATACCCGTCCACCGCGGCCTTGCGGTCCAGCATCGCCAGCCGGAGTCCGCAGGCCAGGCTGACCCAGAGTTCGAACCCGAACACGTCGAAGGCCGGTGACGTGAGACCCAGCATCACGTCGTCGGGTCGGATGCCCGGCCTGACCCGCATCGCGGCCACGAAGGCCGCCAGGTTCGCGTGAGTGACCTCCACGCCCTTGGGCCGGCCGGTCGAACCGGAGGTGTACAGCACGTAGGCCAGATCCTCGGGCGCCGCCTCGGGCAGCCTCGTGGGCCCGGGGTCGGTCAGGGCGCCCAGGTCGAGAACACCGACGCCGACCGATTCGCCCAGCTCGCCCGCCAGCACGAGGGTCTCCTCGGCGGCGAGGACGACGGTTGCCCCGGAGTCGGCGAGTTGGCCGCGCAGCCGTTCGGTGGGCTGGTCCGGCTCCAGGGGAACGTAGGCCGCACCGGCTCGCAGGACGCCGAGCAGGGCCGCGGGCAGGTACCGGTCGCGGGGAAGGCAGACCCCCACGGTGAAGGCCGCCGCTGGTGCTGCCGCCGGCTCGGCCGCTCTCCTCGCGAGCAGGGCCGCGGCCACTCGCCGGGACCGTTCGGCCAGTTCCGCGTAGCCGAGTTCGCCGGCCGCGTCGGAGGTGGCCACCGAGGTCGGCCGCAGGGCGGCCTGCTCGAGAACGGCCGCCACCACCGTCTGCGGAGCGCCGGCGGGCAGCGGCGCTCCGGTGCCGGCGGCGAGCAGCGCGGCCTTCTCCGCCCCGCTCACCAACTCCAGGGCCGACAGCGGAAGGTCCGGATCGGCCGCCGCGGCGCGCAGGACTCCGAGCAGCCGGTCGGCGAACGCCTCGGCGTCGGCCGGACCGAACCGGTCCACGTCGTACTCGATCTGAAGCTCGGGCCCGCGCACCGTCTCGTTGACGAACACGGTCAGCGCCGCCTGCGTCCCGCCGCTGGCCACCTCGCCGAGCAGCTCCAGACGAACGCCGTCGTGCTCCACCGCCACCGGGAGGCCGGCCGGCTGGAGCGAGAGCACGACCGGGGTGCCCAGCGTTCCCCGGGGGTGTTCGATGCCGGCCGCCTCGAAGGCCTCCTGCACGGTGAACCCCGGATGGTCCATGACGCGGGCGGTCGTGGCGGAGGCACGGCCGACGGCGCTCCGGAAGGACAGTCCCTCCGCCAGCCTCAGCCTGATCGGCATGATGCCGACCAGCGGCCCGACGACCGCCTCCAGCTCGGGGTGCGCCCGGTGCGCCACGGCTGCGCCCAGGACGACGTCGGACCGGCCGGTGAGGCCGGCGACCAGCACACCGAGCGCGGTCAGGAACATCGAGAACGGCGTGGATCCGCAGTCGGCCGCGAGCTCGCGCAGCATCGCCGCCGTCTCGGCGTCGAGGGGGCGGGCCAGCCGTTCGCCGACCAGTCGACCGGGCCCGGCGGGCTCGGCGGAGAGGAGGTCGTGCGGCGGGACGGCGTCCGCCAGCTCCCGGGCCCAGAAGGCCCGCAGCTCCTCGGCCCGGTCGGGCCCGGCGGCCAGCGCGCGCTCGTGCAGCGCGATGTCGCCGACCTGGACGGGCGGCGGCGTGCTGTCCGGGCCGCCGCTCGACCGGTGGTCCGCCCCACCGCCCAGGCTGCCGACCAGCTCCGCCATCAGGACGCCGATCGACCAGCCGTCGAACGCCACGTGGTCGGTCACGACGACCAGTTCGGCGGTGTCGTCGTCGAGCCGGAGCAGAGTGGCCCTGAGGAGCGGTGTCTCGGTGGCGAGGTCGAAGGCGTGGCCCGCGGCCGCGCGCGTCAGCTCGGCCGCCCGGCTCGCCCGCTCCGCCTCGGGCGCTCCCCTGAGATCGTGCTCCTCGAACGGCACCGGGGCCGGCGGGCGGACCAGCGCCACCGGTTCGTCGTCCGCTCCCCGACCGGAGGCGGAGGCGTCCACCACGACGCCGGCCGGCACGACGCTGCGCAGCACCTCGTGCCGCTCGGCCACCGCGTCCAGCGCGGCCCGTAGCCGCGCCGTGCCCGGCAGTCCGCGCAGGCCCAGTCGGAAGGCGATGGTCGTGGCGTGCTCGGCGGAACTGACCTGCCGCAGCAGCCACATCCCCTGCTGCGCGGACGTCAGTGGGTAACTGTCCCGCCCGGCGTGACGGACCAACGCGGGCTCGGGCCCGGTGCCCGGGCCGTCGGCCGATGCGGCGTGCAGCAGCGAGGCGAGTCCGGCGACGGTGGGCGCGGCGAGGAAGCCCGCCAGCGAGACGGCCGTCCCGAAGTCGCGGCCCAGGACGGCGCAGACGCGAGCGGCCGCGAGGGAGTGGCCGCCGAGCGCGCCGAAGTCGTCGTGGATGCCGACATCCGGCAGGCCGAGGACACCGGCGACGATCTCCGCGACCCGCTGCTCGGTGTCGGTGCGCGGGGCGGCGTACTCGGTGTCGACCCCGCGGCCGAACTCCACCGCGGCCAGCGCGGCGCGATCGGCCTTGCCGGTCGGACCGACGGGCAGGCGGTCCAGGACGGCGATCCGGGAGGGAACCAGGTGGTCCGGCAGCCTGTCCCGCAGCCAGGCACGCAGCCGCGGCTCGGTGAGCGTCCGGTCGGCCGACTCCGCGTAGGCCACCAGCTGCCGGGTGCCGTCCTCGTCGGCCGGCGCCAGCACCACGGCGTGCCGGACGGCCGGGTGCCCCGCGAGCGTCGCCTGGACCTCGCCCGGCTCGATCCGGAAGCCGCGGACCTTCACCTGGTCGTCGATCCGCCCGGCGAAGTGGTGGAGCCCGTCCGCCCGTCGGACCAGGTCGCCGGTCCGGTAGTGCCGGACTCCGGCCGCATCCGTGACGAACCGTTCGGCCGTCAGCTCCGGCCTGGCCAGATAGCCCCGGCTGACCAGCGGACCGGACACCCAGAGTTCCCCGACCTCGCCGTCGCCGAGCGGGTTCCCGGCGCGGTCACGTATCGAGAGGCCGCTCTGCGCGTAGGGCGAGCCGATCGGCGGTTCCTCCCGCCCGGCTCGGGGTACCTCGTGGGTCACGCAGCTGACGGTGCATTCGGTCGGGCCGTAGCTCTGGACGACCCGTCGTACGCCGGCGTTGGCGTAGATCCGGTCCGCCAGGGCCCGGGTGAGCGGTTCTCCGCCCGCGCGGACGGTGCGCACGCCCGTCGGCAGCGGCTCACGGACGAGCGCGGCCAGCACGGACGGCGTCCCGTACACCATCGTGACCTGGTCCCGCGCGGGCAGGGCGGGCAGCGCGAGCAGGTTGTCGGCCAGGATCACCGTCCCGCCGCAGAGCAGCGGGAGGAAGACCTGGGTGACCGACGGGTCGAAGCAGACGGACGTCGCGGCCAGCATCCCGCGGAGTTCGTCGGCCGAGTACACGGACGACTCCCACCGCAGCAGGGCCGTCACGTTGCGGTGCTCGACCACCACGCCCTTGGGCCGGCCGGTCGAACCCGAGGTGTACATCACGTACGCGGCGTCCGTCGGCTCGCCGGAAACGTCGAGGGCTGCGCGGTCGTCGGCACCCGGGACCACCGTCTCGACGAGCAGCAGGTCCACGCCGGTGGCCGGGAGGACGTCGCCGCGGCGATCGAGGACGGCCGCCGAGGAGATCAGGTGGGAGATCCCGGCGTCCGTGGCGATGAACTCCAGGCGGCTCGCCGGGTAGACCGGGTCCAGCGGCACGTAGGCCGCGCCGGACTTCCAGACCCCCAGCAGCGCCGGGATCAGCCACTCGTCGCGGTCCAGGCAGACGCCCACCAGCGACCCCCGCCCGACGCCCAGGCGGCGCAGCTCGCGGGCCACGGCGGTGGCCCTGCGGTCGAGCTCCGCGTACGTGGTCCGGACCGACTGCGCCACCACGGCGATGTCGTCCGGGGTCCGTCTCGCCTGTTCCTCGAATGCCCGATGAACCCGGCCGATCCTGGACATGCTCGCCGACGTCACTGTCGATCCCCCTCATGAACTTCTTTGCACCGGAATCATTTTTGTCAAGTCTTTTGTGCAAGCGCCTTTTGAGCAGCGGTCAGACATTGCTGCCGCGTGCGCTCAGGCGGCCCGAGAAGGTCAGCTCGAAGGCGTTCGGGGCGGGCTTCCAGCGGCGCGCCCACCGTACTTGGCCGTCTCCGGTGGGGTCTAGAGCTGTGATCGACTTGTCAGTCGAGGCCCGTCCCGACCGGGAGGACACTGCGGTGAGCACGTCATCTCCGAGGTCGCGAACTGACGTGTCATCAACAATTCGGAATCGAGCCGGCACTGGCTGGCCGAGCCCTGCCGGGAGGTGCGGAGGCGGAGGCGGAGCCGGTCGAGATCCGGAGGCCGACCGATCGCGGGTCCACGGTGTCGGCCCCGCACTCTCCGGAAGGAGCGTGCGGGGCCGACGGGTTGCCGTGTGATCAGCCGGCGAACCGCCAGATGTGGTCGTCGTAACCTTCGTAGACGCCGCCGTGCCACGAGCTGTCGTAGCAGGGGTACACGGTCAGGGGCAGGTCGTTGGCCCGATCGCTTCCGTCGCCGGCCCAGCCGGCGACGTCCAGGCAGAGGTTGTTCTTGTAGTTGACGATCTCGTAGCCCCCGTTGCCGACGATGTCGACGAGGTACCACTCCTGGTTGTCGTTCTCGGGGTTGGCGTTGCAGGTGTAGACGGACACGTGGGCGCCGGCCGGAGCGGCGCCGTAGTCGGGCAGGTCGAGGCAGTAGCCGCTCTTGTAGTTGGCGAACTGGTACAGGGCCCGCCCGTCGACGGTGCGGGTCTGCTCCAGGTTCCACATCTGGTTGTCGTACACGCCGAACGTGCAGTTGTACTGGCTGACCTGGGTGTCGAGCGGGTTCCAGCCGTAGCCCGGCAGATCGGCGCACTTCCCCGTGGTGACGTTCTCGAGCGCTACGGTCTGGAGATACGTGGCCGCGTGCGCGTTGGACCCGAAGGAGAGCGGGAGCAGCGCCGCGACGCCGGCGGCGGCAAGGAGGCGGGCGACTTTGGGCATTGGCATGAGGATTCCCCCATCGTGGGTGGTTTGGGCGGGAATTCCGTGCGGGTATTGCCTGGCTCCGACAGAGCTGCGTTCGGGCACGAGGATAGGGGCATCGAATGCCGTGCGAACCGTCAAGGATTCGATGACGGCCGGAAATGATTGCGCGACCGAAAGGTGCCGGTGATCCAGGTCGACCCGGGCGCGCGGTCCAGGCGCGACCTGACGAAGCATCAGAGGATGTCGTGACCGGCGTGCGGGGTTTCGCCGGCGGTGTGAGACATCCCTCTCCCGTCGTCGTGGCGCTGATGGCCCCGGAAGGTCGACCATGGATCCATGACTTCCACGCCCCGCCCTCCACACCTCGGTGACCGACCGGATCCGACCGATCCGACCGGGACTGCCGCACCCGGTGAAGAGTCCGCTCCCGCCCGCGGATATCTGCTGGACAACGCACGCGCCGAGGCGGGCGAGCGATTCGTCTGGCTGGCCGAGCTGTTCGACGGTGTGACGCGCGGGCACTTCGAGCGACTCGGGGTCGGGGCCGGCTCGCGCTGCTGGGAAGTGGGGGCCGGTGGCCCCGGCATCCCGGAGGCGCTCGCGGCGGTCGTCGGGGACACCGGGCACGTGCTGGCCACGGACCTCGACCCGTCGTGGCTGAAGGAAGGCGACGGGTACGAGGTGCGCCGGCACGACATCGCCGCCGATCCGGCCCCGGAGCCCGGGACGTTCGACCTGGTGCACGCCCGGCTCGTGCTGGTCCATGTACCCGACCGGGCGCGCGCGTTGGCCACGATGGCGGCAGCGCTGCGGCCCGGCGGCTGGCTGCTGGTCGAGGACGCCGACACCGCGCTGCAGCCACTGGCGTGCCTGGACGACAGCGGCCCCGCGCAGCGGCGGGCCAACCGGCTGCGCGACGCGGTCCGGGAGCTGCTGGCGCGCCGCGGCGCCGACCTGCGCTACGGCCGGACACTGCCGCGGGCCCTGCGTGAGGCCGGCTTGGTGGATGTCGCAGCGTCGGGCTCCTTCCCGGTCGGCGGGACGGCCTGCGACCGGCTGGAGGCGGCGACCATCCGGCACGTGCGCGGCGAGCTGCTCGCGGCAGGCCTGGCCGACGACGCCGAGATCGACGCGCACCTGGCGGCCATCCACGCGGGCGAACTCGATCTGACGCTCGCACCGCTGATCTCGGCCTGGGGACGCCGTCCGGCACTCGGGTAGGGCCGGGCGGCCGACGCGCCGGCCGCGCTGGCCACGCTGGCCACGCTGGCCACGCTGGCCACGCCGAAGCTGACGAGCACCTCGGGCGCCCGCGGTCGGCGCGGCCGTACCGGCGCGCTCAGCCCACCGTCCGGCCGAGGTGGCGCGTGATGAGCGCGGCCAGGCCGGGGCCGTGCTCGTAGGCGAGGGGCGCGAGGTCGGGCGGAAGGACGAAGCCGTCGGGGAGCCGGGCGTAGGCGGCGGCGAGCTGCTGCCGGTAGGCGTCCGCGAGGGCGTCGGGCCAGGCGCCGGTGAGCGGTGGCCGCATGCGGGATTCGGCCGCGAGCGCCCGGTGTTGGACGACGGCTTCCTCGACGGCCGCCTCCCGGGTCCAGTCGGCGATCGGCGCCCGGTCGGGCCGCCAAGGGGCGAGCCAGGAACTGGGACGGCCGTCCAGGATCGCGGCGGCGAGTTCCCGGGCGATCAGCGGCGAGGCGTGCAGGCCGTCGCGGTGGGTGCCGGTGGCGATCCACAGCCCGGGGCGGGCGGTGGGCCCGAGGAGGGGGTGGCCGTCGAGGCCGACCGGTCGGTTGCCGTGGTGCAGGCGGCGCACCCTGGCCGTGGCGAGCCCGTGGTGGAGCTGACCGAGCGCGGAGTCGAGGAGGAAGCGCAGCGCGCCGGCGCCCGGTTCACCGCCCGGGGTGAGCGCGGGTGCGGCCGAGGCGCCCACGTACCAGGTGCCGTCGGCCTGGGGAACGGTGTGCAGGCCGCAGGCGTACGCCCGGTTGGGGGTGCGCAGTACGGCGGTCAGCGGGGCGGGGGCGGTGAGGGTGACGGCGGTGCCTTCGGCCGCGACCACCGGCAGGACGGGCAGGTGCGGGTCGAGCGCGTCGAGCAGCGGCGTCGTCCAGGCTCCGGCGGCGAGCACCAGGGCGGGCGCGGTGACGGTCGCGTCCTTCGTGTGCAGCGCGTAGCCGGGCCCGGCGGTCCTCACCCTGCCCGCCGGGACGCGGTCGACGTTCGGCAGCGCGGCGAGTGCGGCGTCAAGGGTGGCGAGCCAGCGCCGGCTGTCGAGGTAGGCCTCCGCGGGCAGGTGGAGGGCGCGCAGCGCGCGGTCGTTGTCCAGGGGGCGGTGTCCCGGAAGGACGGAGGGCTCGACCTCCTCGACCGGTAGGGCGTGGTCGCGCCCGGCCGTACGGATGGCGGCGAAGGACTGCTCGTCGATCGGGCTGGAGACGGCGTTGAGCAGGACGAACGTCCCGCTGCCGTACCCGTCGCGGGCCGGTGCGCGCCGGCCGGCCGTCTCGCGGACCCGCTCGCGCCAGTCCGGCCAGCGTTCGGCCGCCGCGACGGCCAGGGCGAGGCGCAGCCGTCCGTGCGGGGTGCGCAGCCCGGACGCCGTGACCTCCCCGAGCACGCCGAGCATCGCGCCCGCGGCCCGGGACGCCCCGGCCGCCCGCCGGCCCGACAGTGCGACGCGCACCCCGGGATCCGCGGTGGCGAGGGCGAAGGCGACCGACCGGCCCAACACCCCGTCGCCCACCACCAGTACGTCCGCCGTAGCCGGCCTCATCGTGCCCTCCCGTCACCCCGTCCACTCCGGTGCTATCCCTGTCCACCGTCGGCGGTCGCTACGCCCTGCGGCCCGATGGCGTCCGCCCCGGCTGCGGGTCCGCGGACAGGGGATACTGCCGGGGCCGCCCGGACACGACCGCCTGACACCCCCTGTCCTGCACCACCTCCAAGACCACCTGGTACGCGCTGGCCCCTGACACCCTGCCCCGGTCTCTCCCGGCATCTCCCGGCATCGACCTGTCCATACATGATTGAATTCGCCGAACTCCAATCATGACTGAACAGTGTGGCCCCAGATCGCGCAGGCGTACAGCGAAAGGTGATCGCATGAGCACGGTTGGCCGTACTGCCCTGGCCGGCGCCCGACTGGTCCTGCCCGGCGGCGTCGTCGAGGGCGACCGCCTCGCCGTCGAGGGCGAGCGCATCGCCGCCCTCG
>NZ_JBEXWT010000088.1:0-38091 GCF_040629945.1 Kitasatospora sp. NPDC005856
TGGCGATGCATCGCCACCACTTGGCACTGCGTTTCACCCGCCCGCCGGGCCCCCCCGACAAGCCCCCCCCCCCCCAAGTCTCGTCCGGGAACCCGCCCCCCCCCCCCCGCCCCGACCCGCCCCGACCCCTCCGGACACCTTCGGCTCCGGCCCCGTCGGCCGGGGGCCGGGGTGACCGGCGGTATCTACGCGCGTAACTGCTATGATGGTTCGATCACACCGTATGACCACAGCTAGACCACCCCAGCATCTGCCTGACGCAGAGTTGGCGCGACCGCTCGGCGGCCGCGGTCCGGTGCCCGGCCACCACGCCGGACCGGCCCGGTATCTACCCCGGTCGACGCGCGAGAGGACGACTCTCGGCGCCGTCGGGGCTCCACCATGCCCTGCCGCGCTACCAGGCAGCAGGAAGGACCGACCGTGACGGCGCGCCGAACGGTCGACACCGCCGCGGACCACGCGGCCACCACCGCAGCTCCGGCCCCCGCCCGCGTCGGGTACGGCGAGCTGCTGCGCACGCCCGGGGCCTGGACGTTCCTGTCCCCCGCCCTCGTCGCGCGACTGCCGTACGCGATGCTCAGCATGGGCATCCTGCTGCTCGTCACCCAGACCCACGGTTCGTACGGCACCGCCGGTACGGTCACCGCGGTCGCCGCGGTCGCCCAGGCCCTGATCGGGCCGCAGACCGGGCGGCTCGCCGACCGCTACGGCCAGGCCGCGGTGCTCGTCCCGAGCGTTCTGGTGCACGCGGCCGCGGTCGGCGCGCTGATCGCCCTCGCGCTCGGCCACGCGCCCGCCTGGATCCTGTTCCTGATCGCCGTCCCGGCCGGCGCCAGCGTGCCGCAGGTCGGTGCGATGGTCCGGGCCCGCTGGGTCGCCAGGTTCACCGCGGACGGCGCCTCCGAGGCCTCCGCGGCCCGGGTGAGCACCGCCTTCGCCTTCGAGTCCGTGACGGACGAGTTCACCTTCGTGATCGGCCCGATCCTGGCCTCCGGCATCGCCGCCCTCGCCAGCCCGGCCACCGCCCTGGTCGCCGAAGCCGCGCTGACCGTCGTCGGCGGCCTGGCCTTCGCCGCCCAGCGGCGCACCGCCCCGGCCCGGATCGTGCCGGAGCCCGGCACCAGGCGCGCCTCGGCACTCGCCTCCCCCGGCGTCCGACTGCTGGCCGGCACCTTCCTCGGGGTCGGCGCCGTGTTCGGCGGCATGCAGGTGTCGGTGAACGCCTTCGCCGACTCGGTCGGGCAGCACGCCGCCGGCGGCACCGTGTACGGGATCTTCGCCGGCGGCTCGATGCTGGCCGGCGTGCTGTACGGCGTGATCGCCTGGCGGCGGCCGGTGCAGCAGCGGATGCTGATCAGCTACGCGCTGCTGGTGCTGGGCTGCTCGGTGCTGTGGGCGATGCCCAACCTGGTCGCGCTGACCGTCGCCGGGCTGACCTGCGGGCTGGCCATCGCGCCGACCCTGATCAGCGGCTACACCCTGGTCGAGACGCTGGTCGCGGACGGCGCCAAGACCGAGGCCTTCACCTGGCTGACCGGCGCCATCGGGCTGGGGCTGGCCGTGGGCTCTATGGCGGCGGGCCGGCTGATCGACGGGCACGGGCCCTCGACCGGGTTCCTGGTGCCGCTGGCCGGGGCCGGGGCGGGTCTGATCGTGCTGGTCTCGCTGCGGCACCTGCTGGTGGCGCCGGGGCGCGGGGCGGCCGGCACGGGCGCCGCCGCGGCGCAGCACGGCGGTGCCGGGCGGCTGGTGGGCGCGGCCGAGGGCTGAGCCGGGCGGCGGTCCGGCGGCCGGGCCCGATCCATCTCACACCGGAGTCGCTGGACTGATCCCGCGGAATGCCGCATCATTGACCATCGTTAGCACTCATCACGCGAGAGTGCCAGGAGGAAGACAAGTGCCCACGTACCAGTACCAGTGCACCGAGTGCGGCAACGGCCTGGAGGCGGTGCAGAAGTTCACCGACGAGGCGCTGACCACGTGCCCCGACTGCCAGGGACGACTGCGCAAGGTCTTCTCCGCCGTGGGCGTCGTGTTCAAGGGCTCCGGCTTCTACCGGACCGACAGCCGCTCGTCCTCCAGCAGCACGGTGGGCGCCGGGTCGTCGTCGACTTCCTCGACGCCGTCCTCCACGTCCTCGTCCACGTCCTCGTCGTCGAGCTCCGGCTCCTCCTCGTCGACGTCCAGCCCGGCTCCGGCCGCGAGCTGACCGCGGCGCCGGGCCATCGGCCCGGGCGGCCCGTAGACCTCGGAAGGCCCGTCGGCCCCGCTTCCACGCGGGGCGGCGGGCCTTTCCGCGTTTCCCCCCGGGGTCCGACCGCCGATTCCCTCCGCTCCCCTTCCCCCCCACCGCGGACCGCGGGCCCTCCGTCACCGCGGGCAGGTCGAAGCAACTCGTGCGGGTGAACGAAGTCGTCCACGGCGGCGGGTTTTCCACAGGCTGGGGAAATCGCTTTCGGAGTTCGCGGGAAACGCTCCATCGTGTGGGCATCCGGTCCGCGAGGGGCCGGCCGCCGACACGTCCGGAGGTGCGTCCATGACGACCGCGAGCTTCTCCCTGCCCCTGCCCCTCCCGCTGCCCGCTCCCGCCGTACCGCCCCGGCAGGAGCTGCCGAGCTTCCCGCCGATCCGGCGCGGGTGCGGCGGGTGGCACCGCTGGCGCAGTGCGGTGCGACGGCGGGCCGGGGCGCCCGTCCTGATCCTGCTCGCGGTGGCGGCGGCGCTGGCCCTTGGGCCCGCGCGGGCCGGTCTGCCGCCGCCCCCGGGAGGCGCATTGAGCCGGACGGGTTGTCAATCCGGGCCTACGGAAGATCACCCGTAACCAGGAGGCGACTTCGTCGTTCGAGGCGGCATGAAAGGCTTCAAGGAATTCCTGCTGCGCGGAAACGTCATCGACCTCGCCGTGGCCGTGGTCATCGGCGCGGCTTTCACCAACATCGTCAACGCCTTCGTCAAGGGCGTGATCAATCCGATCGTCGGCGTATTCGGGACGAAGGACCTCGCGTCCTACAGTTCCTGCCTCAAGGGGCCCTGCGAGGTGAGCCCGGCCGGTGAGGTCACGTCCGGAATCCTCATCCTGTGGGGATCGGTGCTCAGCGCCGCGCTCCAGTTCCTGATCACCGCGGCGGTCGTCTACTTCGTTCTGATCGTGCCCATGAACCGGTTGGCGGCCCACCGCAAGACCCTCGCCGAGAAGGCGGCGGACCTCGAGGCCAAGGAGGTCACCCTGCTGACCGAGATCCGTGACGCGCTGGTCGCGCCGCTGCGCTGACCGACGGACGCCGGTCGGCGCACGGTCCCCGTTCCCCAGTCCCCGCTCCTCAGCCCCTGTTCATCAGTCCCGGTTCCTCAGTCCCCGTGGTGCGGCGGGCGCTGGCTCAGGTACCAGTCCAGCCCCCGCCCACCGCTCTCCCCCGCCCCGGGGCGGGCACCCCAGCCCGCGTCGGTGTCGTCCCTGGACTGCTGGTCCAACGGGTCCCGGAAGACCAGCCGGGCCTTGGCGGCCTCGGCCTTCCGGGGCTCCTGCGCCTGGTCCCGCACCTGGTCCTCTTCCTGCCCCTGCTCGCTCAAACCGTCCACTCCGTCCGTTCGTCCCTCCCCTCCAGCCTAAGAGCCCCGTGGCACGCCTCGGGCCCCGGTGCGGAACACTCCGCGCCAGGGCCCGGATGAGGGCTCGGCCTGTCAGGCGGCCGGTCAGGCGGCTTCGAAGCCCGCGTGGTCGGCGATCTTCTTCAGCTCGGCCAGCGCGTGCTTCTCGATCTGGCGGATCCGCTCGCGGGTGAGGCCGTGCTGCTTGCCCACCTCGGTGAGGGTGCGCTCCCGGCCGTCCTCCATCCCGTAGCGGGAGCGGATGATCGAGGCGGTGCGGTCGTCCAGCCGCCCGATCAGGTCGTCCAGCTCCTCCCGGCGGAGCATGACCATCACGGCGTCCTCCGGGGACGTGGCCCCGGTGTCCTCGACGAGGTCACCGAACTGGGTCTCGCCCTCGTCGTCGACCGACATGTTGAGGCTGACCGGGTCACGCGCCCAGTCCAGCACGTCCTTGATCCGGGCCTCGGTGGTGTCCAGCTCGGCCGCGATCTCGGCCGGCTCCGCCTCCCGGCCCAGTTCCTTGGACTTCTCCCGCTGCACCCGCCGGATCCGCCCCAGCTCCTCCACCAGGTGCACGGGCAGCCGGATGGTGCGGGACTGGTCGGCGATGGACCGGGTGATCGCCTGCCGGATCCACCACGTCGCGTACGTGGAGAACTTGAAGCCCTTGGCGTAGTCGAACTTCTCGACGGCGCGCACCAGGCCGGCGTTGCCCTCCTGGATGAGGTCCAGCAGCGGCAGGCCGCTGCGCGGGTAGCGACGGGCGACGGCGACCACGAGCCGGAGGTTGGAACGGATGAAGACGTCCTTGGCGCGCTCGGCGTCGGCGGCTATCGTCTCCAGCTCCTCGCGCGTGACGCCGTCGGGGAGTTCGCCCTCGTCCATCAGGTGCTGGGCGTACACGCCGGCCTCGATCCGCAGCGAGAGCTCGACCTCCTCGGCGGCATCGAGCAGGGGCGTCCTGGCGATCTCGTCGAGGTACATGCCGACCAGGTCGCGGTCGGCCTCGAAGTTGGTCGGGCGGGCCGCGCGACTCCGGTCGGCCCTGTCGCGAACGACGGCACGGGTGGCCATGCTTGCTCCCTTTGCTGGTGTTGCCGAGGTCTGCCTGCCTGCCTCGTGAGGGCAAGAAGTGCGGGCCCCTGGAGGCTCACACGTAACGATCCAACGAACAGATTCCGGACAACATTCCCAAGTCACTCAGATTCTTCCCCGCGATGCAGTATCCTGCCGGTTTTCACCCCGGCCTGGACGCTGGGTGACCGATCGGGCACCTTCCGTGCCACCGGGTGACCGCCTGCGGGGCGAGGTCTTCACGCGACCCACACGCCTTCGCCGCCTACCCGTTGAACCCGCGGGCGGCCGCCGACGTTCCCGCGCTCCCCGCTTTCCGCCCGCGCCCACACCCCGGCGCACGCAGGTCCTCCCCACAAACGATGCCGAATCGCTATCACTCCGGCTCTTGCTCGGCCCGGGGCACTGGGAAGGTGTCAGCCATGCACCTGACCAACGGCACGACCCGCCTCACCGCGCGTAACCGCAGTCTCCTTCGGGACGCCGCGCTCGCGCTGGGCTGTGCCGCGCTGTTCGGTCTGCTGGCGACGCTGGTCACCGGCCAGTGGCGACCGCTGGTCCGCTTCGACCAGGAGTGGATCGGCGAACTGCACACCTACGCCCGGGAACACCGGATGTGGACCGCCTCGGTGCAGACGCTCTCGGACATCGGCGCCACCGTCACCATGCGTACGCTGCTCGGGATCGCCGCCGGGTGGCTCTGGTTGATCGGCGCGCGGGTGCTGGCCGGCTGGGTGGCCGCCCAGGCCCTGGTCGGCTGGGGCGCCCAGTGGGCACTGAAGCTGGCCTTCGGCCGCAGCCGCCCCTCCTTCCCCGATCCGGTCTCGCACGTCGGCGGGCCGGCCTTCCCCTCCGGGCACGCCATGGCCTCGGCGATCACCTGCGCCGTCCTGGTCGGCCTGCTCTGGTACCGGGTCCGCCGGCGCGGCCGGACCGCCGCCTGCCTGGTGGCGGCGGCGACCGTGCTGACCATCGGCTGGACCCGGATCGCGCTCGGGGTGCACTGGCCCAGCGACGTGCTGGCCGGCTGGCTGGCCGCCGGCATCGTGCTGGGCACCGTGACCGCGGTGATCCAGCTCTGGCGCCCCGGCGCACTGGCCCGCGACGTACGGCGGGTCAACTGGCGCACCAGACCCCGGGTGCAGCGGGTCGTCGTGTCGTCCGGGCACTCCCCCCGCGCCGCCGCCCCGCCGGAGGAGTTCCCGGGCACCCCGTCCGGCCGGCCGGACGAGACCGTCCGCTGAGCTTCCGTCACCCCCGGGCCTGGCGGGACGGCCCTGCCCGACACCGCCGACCCGCCGCCGACCGGCCTTGGACGGGGCCGGGCCGGGTAGCAGCCCCGGCGCGACCCCGAACACCCACCCGCCCCGGTCAGGAGGCCCGCATCGCGGCGACCGCGCTCATGCGGCCGACGCGGCGGGCCGGGAGGACGGCGGCGGCCAGGCCGACCAGGACGGTCAGGGCCAGGGCGGCCAGCACCGGCAGCACCGGCGGGGTGCCGACCGTGCCCACCGTCGAGGTGATCGAGCGGGCGGCGGCCCAGCCGTAGGCGGCGCCCAGGGCGGTGCCCACCAGCGCGCCGGCCAGGGAGAGCAGCAGTGCCTCCAGGGTGAGCATGCGGCGCAGTTGTTCGCGCGACATCCCGATCGCACGCAGCATGCCGATCTCGCGGGACCGTTCGCTGATGCTGAGCATCAGGGTGGCCGCGACGCCCAGGCCGGCGATGGCGACGGAGAAGGACAGCAGGGCCATGCTGACGGTCTTCAGCCGGTCCAGCAGCGAGCGCAGGGTGTCCGCCTGGGCGGCCGTGTCGGCGACGGTCACCTGCGGGTGGTCGGCGAGGGCCCGGTCCAGGGCCCGGCGGGCGGTCGGCCGGTCGTCGCCGGCGGCCGGGCTGATCCAGGCCGTGGTGACGGACGCACCGGGGGCGAGGCGGTCCAGGGTCGCGGGCGTCACCAGCAGGGTGGCGCCGCTCTGCAGGGTGAACGGCAGGCTGCTGCGGCCGGGTTGGAGCCGCAGCTCGACGCCGCCGACCCGGCGCACCCCGGTCTCGCCGAGTCCGCTCAGTGCGGCGCCCCCGGTGAGCGCGCGGGCCCGGTCCACGTCGTCCGTCGAGGAGTTGAGCCGGGTGGGGTCGACGGCGGCGACCACGGTGGGCCGGCCGTCGAGGTCGACGGTGGCGGAGCGGACCGGGGTGACGGTCAGCCCGTGCTCGGCGCCGAGAGCGCCGAGCACTCCCGTCGGCAGGGCGGCGCCGGTGGCGGCCGCCGAGAAGACGCCGGGCTGACGCGCGGACATCACGGGCACCAGCGACTGCGAGGTGATGTCCAGCGCGGTGACCGCGCCGACCATCACGGTCACGCCGAGCAGCAGCGCCGAGCCGGTGGCCCCGGTGCGGCCGGGGTTGAGCCGCAGCTGCTGGGTGGCGAGCCGCCCGGCCGTGCCGCCGAGCCTGCGGGCGGGCCGGCCCAGGACGGCGACGACCGCGGGCAGCACCCGGTGGGACAGCCGCAGCACCCCGAAGAAGTTGGCGATGGCACCGACGGTGACGGCGAGCAGCGACAGCGGCGGCGGGGCCACCGCCCCGGCCACCAGCAGCGCCGTGCCCGCGACCAGCAGGACGGTGGTCCACACCGCGGCCCGCACCCTGGCCGCCCCGCCGGCCGGCGCGGGGGTGCCGCCGAGCGCGGCGATCGGCGGCACGGCCGCGGCGGCCTTCGCCGGACCGCGGACGGCCAGCAGGGTCAGCAGCACGCCGAAGAGTCCGGCCGGCAGGCAGGTCAGCGGGGAGGGCATCAGCGACAGGTGCACCGGTCCGAGGTCGAGCCCGCCGACCACGGCCGTGCCGAGCGCGCCGAGGGCGACCCCCAGCAGCACGCCCGCCGTCGAGGCGCCCACCCCGAGCAGCAGCCCCTGGCGGCGGATCAGCCGGCGCAGCTGCTGCCGGTCGGCGCCCACGCAGCGCAGCAGGGCGAGTTGGCGGGTCCGCTGGGCGAGCACCACCGTGAAGGTGTTGCCGACCACCATCCGGGCCACCGCGAGCGCGATCAGGACGAAGGAGAGCGCGGCGATCAGCACCACGCCGTACAGGGTGCTGCTCTGCCGGGTCGCCTCGGTGACCGAGGCCTCGCGGGTGTGCACCTGGGCGCCGGCGCCCAGGGCGGCGCGCAGGGCTTCGACGGTCCCGGCCCGGGAGGCGCCGGGGACGACCCTGACGTCGAGTCGGTCGGTGGTGACGCCGGTCGCGTAGCCGGCGACCGCGCCCGCGGGGACGCCGATGATCGGGACTCCGGCGAGGCTCGGCGCGCCCCGCTCGTCGAGGGTGCCGACCAGCCGGGCGGTGGCGGCGGTGCCGTCGGCCCGGGTCAGGTGGACGTCGGCGCCCACGGCGGCGTCCAGCCGGTGCGCGGTCCCGGTGTCGAGCAGCACCTCGCCCGGGCCGGTGGGCCAGCGTCCGTCCTTGAGTAGCTGCCAGCGCAGCGCCGGGTCCTCGGCGACGGCGCTGACCGCGGCGCCGCGGTCGAGCGGCCGCCCGTCGGCGGCCAGCACCCCGCCCTTGCCGGTCAGTCGCGGGGCCACCGCGGCCACCCCGGGGGTCTGCCGCACCTGCTCGGCGGCGGCCGCGTCCAGCCCGCCGGCCGCGGCCTTCCCGGTCACCTGGATGTCGCCGGGACCGACCTCGGCGGCCGCGGTCTGGCTGTAGGAGTCCACCAGCGCCCCGCTGCCGCTGACGGAGGCGATCAGGAAGGCCACTCCCAGCGCGATCGCGGCGCCGCTCAGGAGCAGTTGGCGCAGCTGGCCGCGCAGCTCGGCCACGGTGTATCGGTACGTCGTCATCGGTCCCCGGCTCGTCCGCCCTGACCGGGAACGATGCTCCGGCAGGGGTCTCGACGAGCCTAGGAGCGCGGCGGCCGCGCCTCATCGGCACGAGGTCTGCTTCATGATCACACCGCGGTCGGACGGCAGCCCTCCGCCCCTCCTCCCGGAGGGGTACATCGCCCCTGACACCGGTCGGGCCCGGCGGGCGCCAACGGCCCCGGAAATGCCGCAGGCCCCCTGCCCGGTGCGGGCGGAGGGCCTGTGACCTGCGCTTTCACTGTGCCCCAGACAGGAATCGAACCTGCGACACCGGCTTTAGGAGAGCCGTGCTCTATCCCCTGAGCTACTGAGGCGCGGCCCGGGCGCTACCAGGCCGTTCACAGCGTACCGGATCGGGGGTGGGGCGCGGGGTGACGGAGGGGATACGGGCGGGGAGGGGCGGCGTGCGGGCGGCCGACGGGCTGTCAGCGCCGGTCAAGTAGCCTGCCGGGCAGGGTGGGATCCGCCCCGTCGCGCATCGCCGAGGAGACGAAGGACCTGATGAAACCTGCTGTGCACCCGGTGGGTCGGCTGTTGGGGCAGGTGTGGGTGTGGCCCGCCGTGGTCATGCTGGCCGTGGGCGGGTACCGGCTGGGGACGCCGGACCTGTGGCGGGACGAGATCGCGACCTGGACGGTGGCCACCCGCTCGCCGGGAGACCTGCTGCGGCTGCTCCAGCACGTCGACGCCAGCAACGGCGCGTACTACCTGCTGATGCACGGCTGGACGGCGGTGTTCGGCGACTCGACGGTCTCCCTGCGAATACCCTCCGTGCTGGCGATGGCCGGGGCGGCGGCGTTCGTGGCGCTCACCGCCCAGCGGCTGTTCGGCAACCGGGTGGCCGCGGTCGGGGCGGGGCTGCTGCTCGCCGTGCCCCCGGAGATCTCCCGCTACGCCCAGGAGGCGCGCTCCTACGCGCTGGTGACCTGCGCGATCGCGGCGGCCTCCTACTTCCTGCTGCGGGCGCTGGAGCGGCCGTCCTGGCGGCGCTGGGCGCCGTACTGCGTGGCCATGGCGCTGGCCGGCGCGGGGCACCTGGTGTCCTTCAGCACGGTCGCCGGGCAGGTGGCGCTCCTGGCGCTGCACCTGTGGCGCACCCGCCCGGAGGCGGACCGGCGGCTGCTGTGGCAGTACCCGCTGGCGGTCGCGGTGGCGGCGCTGCCGGTGCTGCCGGTGGTGCTGCTGGGCAGCCGGCAGTCGGACCGGCAGCTGGGCTGGATCCCGGCCCCCTCCCTGCGCGGCCTCGCGTTCTTCGGGGAGCGCCTGTTCGGCTCGGAGGCCGTGTTCTACGCCTTCGTCCCGCTGGCGCTGCTGGCGCTGGCTCTGCCCGGCCGGCGGGTGCGGGCCTGGCAGGCGCTGATGCTCGCGGAGCTGCCGGTGGTGGGCGTCTGGCTGGTGTCCCGTCTGAGCGACACCTCGTACTTCCTCGGGCGGTACCTGCTGTTCACGGTGCCCGCGTGGGCGGTGCTGGCCGGCGGCGGTGTCGGGGCGGTGTACGGCGCGGTGCGGGCCCTGGCCCGGCGGCGCGGCCGGAAGCCCCGGGGGGCCGTCGTGGCGGCCGGGCTGCTGACGGTCGGGCTGCTCGCGGCACCGGCCGTGGCGGCGCTGCCGGAGCAGCCCGCGGTGCGGTACGTGGGCTCGCACAACGGCTCGGAGGAGCCGTTCAAGGCGGCGGCCCGGGAGATCGCGGCCGGCTACCGCTCCGGGGACGGGATGGCGGCCCCGCTGGGCGACCAGTCCTGGGCGATGGCCTGGCCCGGTGTCAGCTACTACCTGCCCTCGGACGTGCGCCCTCGTCCGGTGTTCGTCGCGCAGAGCGCCGACGACGCCGAGGAGCTCTCGCCGACGCCCTGCCCGCGGCCGGCGGACTGCCTGGGCGGGGCGTCCCGGATCTGGCTGGTGGTCCTCGGCGACACCCAGGACCCGCTGGGCGCGATGCCCACCGACCAGGCGCAGGTGCTCCAGACCCAGTACGGCGCCCCGGACCGGGTGACGCCGCTCGGCGGGCTCACCGTCGCGCTGCTCGACCGGGACGCGTAGGCCGCGGGGCACACGGGCGGAGGAAAGGGGAAGGGGAGCCGGCGCGGACCGGCTCCCCTTCTTCTTCGTTCGATGCCTCAGTGCCTCAGCGCATCAGCGCATCAGCGGCTCGGCGCATCAGCGGCTCGGCGCCTCACAGCATGCGCAGCAGCCGGGACTGGATGGACGGCGGGTTCAGGTCGGACTGGAGGGCCACCGGGACCTCCACCTTGTCGTCGCCCGAGCCCACCCGCAGCACGCCGACCTCCTTGCCGGCCGTCTCGGTGTGGCCGATCTTCGAGGTGTCCAGGGTGATCGTTCCGGAGATGCCGGGGAAGCCCGCCACGACCATGTCCTTGGTCGCGACGACCGGGACCTTGCTGCCGAGGCCGTCCTCCACCGAGCCGACGACGTCGCCCTTCTTCACCACGACCTGGCCGGTCACGCCGTTCTGCGCGGCCTGGATCTGCTTGCCGCTGACCTTCAGCACGGTCGGCAGGATGCCGTCGCCAGGGTTGGGCGAGGTGGCCTGCTGGCCCAGCGTGACACCGAGGATCAGCCGCTTCACGCCGCCGACCTCCTTGTACGCGGCCCACATCAGGCAGCCGCCGGCCGGGGTGCTGGAGCCGGTCTTGACGCCGATGACGCCGGTCTTCGGGTTGATCAGGTTGTTGGTGTTGGGGATCTTCGTGTTGTTGAAGTTGGTGTCCGGGGTGGAGACGATCTGCCGGAAGATCTCGTCCTGCATGACCTGCTCGGCCAGCTTCAGCTGGTCCTTGGCGGTGGACTTGGTGTCCGCGTTGTAGCCCGCCGGGTCGGCGTAGATGGTGTTGGCCATGCCGAGCTTGGACGCGGTGTCGTTCATCAGCTTGACGAACTCGGCCTCGGAGCCGGAGTGGTAGCGGGCCAGCAGCCGGGCCACGTTGTTGGCCGAGGGCAGCATCAGCAGCTCCAGCGCCTGGTACTCGGTGAGCACCTGGCCCTCGACGAGCGTCACCTTGGACTCGTCGACGTTGCCGGACTCCTGCGCGGCCTGCTTGTCGACGGTGATCTTCGGGCCGCTCTCCCCCTTCTTCAGCGGGAACTTCTGGAGGATCAGGTAGGCGTTCATCACCTTGGTGACGCTGGCGATCGAGGCCGGCGTCTCCTGACCCGAGCTGCCGAGGCTGCCGACGCCGACCACCTCGGCGGCGGACTGGCCCTTGGCCGGCCAGGCGAGGTCGAGCGCGTCGCCGGAGAAGTTGTAGCTGCCCGCGGCGGTCGACTTCAGCTTGGGGTCCGGCAGCGGGCGCAGCAGCTGGGCCACCGCGAGCGCGCCGAGCACCACGGCGAGGAAGACCGTCCAGATGGTCACCCGCTTGAGGGCCCGCCGAAGCGGCGAGACCGGGCGGGCGTTGAGGGAGGCCAGGACCTCCATCGCCTCCGCGGTGGTCTCCGGCGACGGCAGCGGTTCCGGTGCGGGCAGCGGCTCGGGCTTGGGCAGCGGCGGGACCGGCGGCACCGGCCGCGGGTCGGGCTCCGGCAGCGGCTTCGGGGCCGGTACGGGGGCGGGCGCGGGGGTCGGCTTCGGCAGCGGCGCCGGGCCGGGGGTCGGCTCGGGCTCGGGGACGGGCTCGGGCTTCGGACGCGGCTCGGGCTTCGGCTCCGGCACGGTGCCGGCCGGGGGAACGGCGCCGGCGGCGGAGGCGAGCAGCGGCGCGGGCTTCTCCAGCTTCTCGGCCCGGCCCGTCTGCTGACCAGGCTGCCCGGTCTTGGTCAGCGCGAGGGTCACGGGGCTGTTGGCGGGAGCGTCCTCGGCGTCGGGGTCCCCGGCGTCCTCCGGGTCGTCCTCGGTTCCGGCGTCCTCAGCGTCCTCAGCGTCCTCGGCCTTCTCGGCCCGCTCCGCGCCGTCGGCCTTGCGAGCGTCCTCGGCCTTGTCGGCGGTCTTCTCCGCCTTCTCCGCCGACTCCGCCTTCTCCGCCGGTGCGGCCGACTCCGCCGACTCCGCCGGTGCGGCCGCAGGCTCGGAGCCGCCCTCGGAGTCTGCCTCCTCTGACGGATCGGCCGCCTTCTCCCCGGCCTTCCCCACCGCCGTGGCACCCGTCCGCATGGCGAGACGCGGGTCTGCGGCGGCCGGACGCCCGGCGGGCTCGGTCACCTCGGCGGTTTCCGGCGAGGTCGCCTTCTCTCCCGCCTCACCTTCGGAACTCCCCTTGCCCGCGGCCTTCACCAGCTCGTCGGGCAGTCGCAGCGCGGTGGTCCGGTTGTCCACCGGCAGCCGCAGCATCGTCGTCTGGCTGTCCACATCCCGGACGCGGAGCTGCACGGTCGAGCCGCCCTTGGGTGCCGTCTCCGGAGCATCGGCGGGCGCCGCCGGGGCCGCCTCGCCGGAGGTCTCCGCGGGGCTGTCCGAGGAGGCGTCGGCGGGGGTCTCGGCGGGGGTCTCGGCGGGGGTCTCGGCGGTCGCCTTGGCGGCGGCCGCTGCTGACGCCCCGTCGGCCGCCGCACCGGAGCCGCCCTCGGCCGCACCGGCGGCGCCGACCGCCGTACCGGTCCGTTCGCGCTCGCGGTCCCGCTGCCGCTCGTCGCCGTCCCTCAGCACCCTGTCGGGGGACTCGCCCACGTATCCCAGCCTCCTCAACGCCCGGCGGGGCACCGGCGAACCCGATTTCGGGAAGCCGACGCCCCGCCCCGTGTACCTGTACAGTCTCCGCCACCGACGGCCGTTCCGGCCGCACACACCCCGCCCGACCGGCGCTTATTGTCGTCGCCCGGTCGCGCCGCGGCCTGTTCACCGGTCAGACGCCAGGCCCGCCGCCGCCGGTTCCGTGCCTTCACCGCAAGGTCACGATTCGGAGGCGTACTCGACAAGCCCGTGTGAGAGGCGTCACCCTGTCTCTCATCCACGCGGGGAGGCTTGGATGGGCAAGAGCCGCAGAACTGTTCCCGAGGAACTCTTGCTGCTCGCTTTGGACCCGACCACGGGTACCACGGCGCAGCCGCAGACCCTCGACCTCGGACTCGCCGGGGCGCAGCTCGTCGAGCTGTCCCTGGCCGGACGGATCGTACCGGAGGGAGACCGGATCGCCGTCGTGCTCGCACGACCGACCGGCGACCCGACCCTTGACCACGCACTGGAACTGCTGCGCCGACGCGGCAGTCCGGTCCGCGCGGCGCACTGGATCGGCGGGCCCCGGCTGGGGCTGCGGCAGACCTATCTGGCGCACCTGGAGCGCTGCGGCATGGTCACGGCCGTGCCCGGCCAGGTGTGCGGGGTGCTGCCGACGACCCGGTACCAGGCGTCCGACGACTGCACCAACGCCGCGATCAAGCAGCGGCTGGACACCGCGATCCGCACCGGCGTTCCGCCGGACCCGCGGACGGCGGCGCTCGCCGCGCTCGCCCACTCGGTCGGGCTGGGCAAGCACCTGTACCCGGGCAACGAGGGCCGGTCCTCGCGGTCGCGGCTGCGCGACCTGATCCGGTACGACCCGCTGGGCGGGATGGTCGCGCACGCCGTGATGGACGTGCAGAACGGCCTGCCGGCGCAGCAGAACCGTTCTTCCCAGGATTCCGGGGCCGCTGCCGGCCGTCCCGGTGCCCGTACGGCGGGCCGGGGTTCGGGCGGGCGGGTCTCCGCCTCCCGGGTCGGCGTCCGCTGACCGGGGAGGGTACGAGGGCCCGGAAGGGCAGGAGGACCGGGCAGGCCGGGCGGACGGGGAAGCCCGGGGAGCCCGGGAGGTCCGGAAGGCCCGGGAGGCCCGGGAGGCCCGGAAGGGCTCCGACGGCCGCAGCGGTCCGCACGGCCCGGCGGGCAGCCACCACGGCGCCCGACACCACCGGCCGCGCATCCGGCGGCGCACGCCGCCCCCCGCACACCGCCCGAGGGCGCTGAGCGACCCGACGCACGACCGGTGCCACCGGCACCAGAGGCAGCACCACCGGCACCACCAACAGCACCGAGGGGCGGTCGCCCCGCGACGCGAGTCGCCCGGCGACCGCCCCTTCGCCGTCCCCGGACGCCCGGCGTCCGCCCGCCCCCGCACGTGCCGGGGGCAGGTGCGGGCCGGTCCGGGGGCGGTCTCCGCAGTATCTGTCCGAGTCGTCCGAGCCGCATTACCACCTGGGGGATCTCGCTGTCTCGCGGAAGTACTTTTCCGATGATCTGTTCTACCGCGCTGCTGTGATTCCCCCGCGCCGACCTGGCCCAAGGTGTCATGCTGCTCCAAGTCAGGGGGGTTGGTCCCAATGTCCGAAGTGTTCCGAGGACTGCAGCTCCAACGAGCACCAGAGGTCCGGCCGGAGGTCGAAGTGTCCGCCAACGTCAATCCCACCGTGCGTCGCCGGCGGCTCGGTTCGGAGCTGCGCAAGCTCCGCGAGGGCCTGGGCATGACGGCGGAGGAGGTCGCCGGCCGCCTGATGGTCTCCCAGTCGAAGATCAGCCGACTGGAGAACGGCCGCCGCAGCATCAGCCAGCGCGACGTGCGCGACCTCTGCGACGTCTACAACGTGCCCGACGACCAGCTGCGCGCCAGCCTGATGGAGATGGCCAAGGAGTCACGCCAGCGCGGATGGTGGCACGACTTCAACGACATGCCGACCCCGTACAGCGTCTACATCGGGCTGGAGGCCGAGGCCTCCTCGATCCGCGCCTACGAGTCCTCCTTCGTCCCCGGCCTGCTGCAGACCGAGCACTACGCCCAGGCCGTCGTCGAGGGCACCCAGCCGGACACCGACGCCGTCGCCGTGCAGCGCCGGGTGCAGGTCCGGATGAAGCGCCAGGAGCGCATCCACGGCGAGAACCAGCTGGGCAGCCTGTGGACCGTCATAGACGAGGCGGTGCTGCGCCGCGAGGTCGGCAGCAAGGCCGTGATGGCCCAGCAACTGCAACAGATGCTGGAGCTCAGCCAGCGCGCGAACATCACCATCCAGGTGATCCCGTTCTCGCACGGCGCCCATCCCGGCATGACCGGGACATTCTCTCTGCTGGAGTTCCCGGAGTCAGCCGATTCCACAGTTGTCTACTTCGAAGGTGTGACGAGCGATCTCTACCTGGAGAAGGAGGCGGACGTGCGCCGCTATACCGGTCTGTACGACTACCTGAGAGCGGCCGCGCTCGGTGTCGCGGAGAGCCGGTCGCTGATAGCCGACATCGAGAAGGAATTCCACGAATGATCACCCCGTCCGAGTACGGAACCCCTTGGCGGAAGAGCAGTCACAGCGGGGGCCAAGGCGCCTGTGTGGAGATCGCCGTCCCAGGCGCGGGGGAGGTGGCCGTCCGGGATTCGAAGGACCCCAGGGGCCCACAGCTGCGCTTCTCGTCCGAGGCCTGGAGCGCCTTCGCCTCGGCGGCGGGGGACGGCGCCTTCGGCGAGCTGCCGGACTGACCCTCCCGCCCGGTTCCGCACTCGGACCAGTTGCCCGTAGCGCCGGCCGTCGCCCCTCGGCGGCAGCCGGCGTTACGGGCGACTTCCGTTCGGGGCGACTCCTGTGCCGGGTGACCCCTGTGCGGGCGACTCCCGCGTCGACCGACTCCCCTTCCGGGGCCCGGGTTCAGCTCACCACCGGGTAGCGGTCGCTCCAGTTGGCGCCCTCCGGGGTCCGCCGGTCGTGCAGTTCGGTGCCGTGCGCCAGCTCCAGCACGAAGTCGTCGGCGAGTTCGAGGATCGCCCCGCGCCCTTCGAGCCCGGCCAGCAGGCCCGGCGGCAGCGCGGTGTCCCCGTGCAGCGCACCGAGCAGGTTGCCGCAGATCGCGCCGGTGGAGTCGCTGTCCCCGGAGTGGTTGACCGCGAGCAGCAGGCCCGAGCGCACGTCGTGCGCGACCAGGGCGCAGTAGACCCCGATCGCCAGCGCCTCCTCGGCCACCCAGCCCTCCCCCAGCGCCTCGACCCGGTCGGCGGACGGCTCGCCCGCCCGCACCGCGTCCAGGGCGGCCCGCAGCGCGGCGGTGGTCTCCTCGTGCGCCGGCCGCTCGGAGAGCAGGGCGAGCGCGAGGTGGACGCCCTCCTCCAGGGTGCCGCCGCGGGCGACGGACTGGACGATCACCGCGAGCGCGCCCGCCGCGAGGTAGCCGGTGGGGTGGCCGTGGGTGAGCACCGAGCACTCCACCGCGAGCTGGAACACCAGGCCCGGCTCCCAGGTGGTGAGCAGCCCGAAGGGCGCCGCCCGCACCACCGTGCCGCACCCCTTGGAGTGCGGGTTCTTGGGGGCCTCCAGGGTGCCGAGCCACTCGGCCTCGGCCCCGCTGAGGCCCGACAGGCAGCCCTGTCCGGGGGCGCGCTGGGCGTACAGCCACTCCTCGCGGCCGAGCCAGCCGAGGTCGGGGCGGCGCTCGTCGGGGCCCCAGTCGCGCTGGGTGGCGGCCCAGCGCAGGTAGGCCAGGTGCAGGTCGGTGGGCGGGTGCCAGCTGCCGGTGTCGCGCCGGATGTGGGCGCGGATCAGCCCGTCGACGGTGAAGAGGCTGAGCTGGGTGTCGTCGGTGACGGCGCCGGTGCGCCCGTACGCGGGGACGTAGCCGGTGACGCCCTGCGGGCCGTGCTGGGCCCGGATCTTCTCCAGCGACTCGAACTCGACGCCGGCGCCGAGCGCGTCCCCGATGGCACCGCCGAGCAGACAGCCCCGCACCCTGCTGCGGTAGTCCTGCTGCTGGGCGCGGGACCACAGTGGCATCACGACGGGGCGCCTTTCCTTGGGGGTGGGGGGCCGCGCGACGCTCGCCGGTCGCGCGCCCTCGCACTGTATTCGAAGGCCTGAACGCGTCAACGGATTCCCTCGGACTTCAGTGCCACCCTCCACGGGGCCGGCCGCGGTCAGTCCACCACCGGCAGCAGCTCCGGCAGGTGCCCGTCCGAGGCCAGCGCCACGGCCAGCCGCTCGGCCGGCACCTCGCCGTAGGTGGTGGTGCGCTGGCGGTGCGGGCGGCCGGCCGCCTCGGCGATCGCCCGGAGGTCGCGCACCGACTTGTAGCTGCCGTACGCCGAGCCGGCCATCCGCGAGATGGTCTCCTCCATCAGCGTGCCGCCGAGGTCGTTGGCGCCCGAGCGGAGCATCTCGGCCGCGCCCTCGGCGCCCAGCTTGACCCAGCTGGTCTGGATGTTGGGGATGTGCGGGTGCAGCAGCAGGCGGGCCATCGCGATCACCGCGCGGTTGTCCCGGGCGCTCGGGCCGGGCCGGGCGATGCCGGCCAGGTAGACCGGTGCGTTGGTGTGGATGAACGGCAGGGTCACGAACTCGGTGAAGCCGCCCGTCCGCTGCTGGATCTCCGCGAGCAGCCGCAGGTGGCCGAGCCAGTGCTTCGGGGTGTCCACGTGCCCGTACATCATCGTGGACGAGGAGCGGATGCCCAGCTCGTGCGCGGTGGTGACCACCTCGACCCAGGTGGCGGCCGGCAGCTTGCCCTTGGTGAGCACCCAGCGGACCTCGTCGTCCAGGATCTCGGCGGCGGTGCCGGGGATGCTGTCCAGGCCCGACTCCTTGGCCCGCTGCAGCCAGTCCCGGATCGACAGCCCGGTGCGGGTGGCGCCGTTGACCACCTCCATGGGCGAGAAGGCGTGCACGTGGATGCCGGGCACCCGTTCCTTCACCGCGCGGGCGATGTCGAAGTAGGCGGTGCCGGGCAGGTCCGGGTGGATGCCGCCCTGCATGCAGACCTCGGTGGCGCCCACCTCCCAGGCCTGCGCGGCCCGGTCGGCGACCTGCTCCAGGGAGAGGGTGTAGGCGTCCGCGTCGGTGCGGCGCTGGGCGAAGGCGCAGAAGCGGCAGCCGGTGTAGCAGACGTTGGTGAAGTTGATGTTCCGGGTGACGCAGTAGGTGACGTCCTCCCCGACCGCGGCGCGGCGGACGTCGTCGGCGATCCGGCACAGGGCGTCCAGGGCCGGGCCGTCCGCGTGGAACAGGGCCAGCGCCTGGTCGTCGGTCAGCCGGGTCGGGTCGTCGGCGGCCACCGCCAGGGCCTGGCGCAGGTCCCCGGCGAGGCGCTCGGGCGCGCCCTTGGCGAGCACCTGCTCGCGCAGCACCTCCCAGTCGCCGTACACGTCCTCGAAGTCGGCCCGGCGGTCGCCGGTGCGGCCCTCGGTGTCGATGGTGGCGTGCAGGTCGGTGCGGCCGTACGACTCCGGCAGGTCCTCGGGCTCCTGCCAGGGCAGTCCGCGGACCACCGCGTCCGGGTCGGCCAGGCCGGTGGCCGGGTCGGCCAGGGCGCGGACGTGCGGCAGCACCCGCGGGTCCAGCCAGGGCTCGCCGCGGCGCACGTACTCGGGGTAGACGGCGAGGCGCTCGCGCAGGTCGAAGCCGGCCGCCGCCGAGCGCTCGGCCAGCCGCTCGATCTGCGGCCAGGGGCGCTCGGGGTTGACGTGGTCCGGGGTGAGCGGGGAGACCCCGCCCCAGTCGTCGATGCCGGCCGCGATCAGCCGCTCGTACTCGCCGTCCACCAGGTTCGGCGGGGCCTGGAGGCAGGCGGCCGGGCCCATCAGGTGCCGGGCGACCGCCACCGTGGCCACCAGTTCGTCCAGTTCGGCGTCCGGCATGCCGCGCATCGCGGTGTCCGGCTTGGCCCGGAAGTTCTGCAGGATCAGTTCCTGAATGCCGTGGTAGGCGCGGGAGACCTTGCGCAGCGCGAACAGCGACTCGGCGCGCTCCTGGTACGTCTCGCCGATGCCGATCAGCAGGCCGCTGGTGAACGGGACGGAGCTGCGCCCGGCGTCCTCCAGCACCCGCAGCCGGACGGCCGGCTCCTTGTCCGGGGAGCCGAAGTGCGGGCCGCCGGGCTCGCTCCACAGCCGGGTGGCGGTGGTCTCCAGCATCATGCCCATGGAGGCGGATACGGGCTTGAGCCGCTGGAAGTCGGTCCAGCTCAGCACCCCGGGGTTGAGGTGCGGCAGCAGGCCGGTCTCCTCCAGGATGCGGATCGACATGGCGCGCACATAGGCGATGGTGTCGTCGTAGCCGTGCGCGTCCAGCCACTCGCGGGCCTCCGGCCAGCGGTCCTCGGGCTTGTCGCCGAGGGTGATCAGGGCTTCCTTGCAGCCGAGTTCGGCGCCCCGGCGGGCCACCTCCAGCACCTCGTCCGGGGACATGTAGATCCCGTGGCCCTCCCGGCGCAGCCTGCCCGGTACGGTGGCGAAGGTGCAGTAGTGGCACTTGTCGCGGCAGAGCCGGGTGAGCGGGATGAAGACGCTCTTGGAGTAGGTGATGACGCCGGGGCGGCCGGCCGCTTCGAGGCCCGCGTCCCGGACCCGCGCGGCGCTCGCGCAGAGGTCCAGCAGGTCCTCGCCTCTGGCCTGGAGCAGCACGGCGGCCTCGGTCACGTCGAGGGCGACGCCGTCCCGGGCGCGACGCAGGGCGCGGCGCATCGCGTTCGCGGTCGGCGGGGTGCTGGCGTCCGTGGCTGTTCCGTCCATGACGTGACCCTACGCCAGGGGTGGTACCGCGGACGGAGCGAACCCTGAGGCCGCCTCAGGGTCGGCATACCCATGAAGGCCAACCCGATCTGGCCCCACAGGGCGATGACGGCGCCGGCGCGGCGGCCTCTAATGGAGGTGCAAGGTCAACCACACGTGTTCGCGGAGGAGTTGAGGACGCCATGACCAATGAGAAGGCGGCGGGGGACGATCTGGACGGCGGTGCGCCCCACCGCTCCCGGCGACGCGTCCTGATGCGCGCCGGGGTGCCGGTGGCGGTGGTCGCGGTGATCGCCGCAGGGGTGGGCCTGGTCCCGGCGCTGGCCGCCGACGGCGCGCCCGACCTGCCGACGCTGACCGCGGAGCAGCTGGTCGCCAAGGCGCTCGGCTCCGAGGCCCAGACGCTGTCCGGCACGGTCTCGATCAGCACCGACCTCGGGGTGCCGGGCCAGCTGCTCGGCGCGGCCGGCGGCCTCGGCGGGGCGGTCGGCGGGCACCGCGGGGACGGCGGGGGCTCCGCCGCGGACCCGCAGTCCAAGCTGCTCGGCCTGCTCGGCGGGGACCAGACGCTGCGGGTCGCGGTGGACGGCCCGGACCGCCAGCGGGTGGACGTGCTGGAGAACATGGCCGGCTACACCCTGGTCCGCGACGGTGACCAGGCCTGGGCCTGGGACAGCTCGACCAACAGCGCGGTGCACCTGATCGGAGCGGCGGGCCAGCTGGCCAAGAGGCACGCCGACCAGCACCCCGGTGCGCCGCTGTCCGAGCTGCCGGCCACCCCGCAGGAGGCCGCCCGGCAGTTCCTGGCCGGGAGCGCCGGCACCACCTCGGTGACCGTCGCCGGGACGGCCAAGGTGGCCGGGCAGAACGCCTACGAGCTGAGCGTGAAGCCCACCCAGTCCGGTTCGACGCTGGCCGAGGTCCGGATCGCGGTGGCCGCCGACAACGGGGTGCCACTGGCGGTGGCGGTGAAGTCCGTCGACGGCAGCACGGTGCTGAACGTCCGCTTCACCCAGGTGTCCTTCGCCAAGCCGGCCGACAAGACCTTCGACTTCACCGCCCCCAAGGGCGCGAAGGTGACGGAGCGGAAGGCGGACGAGGTCGCCGGGGACGCGCCGGGCGAGGCCCGGGAGCACAAGGGCACCGAGCCGTCCGAGGGCCTCGACGTGATCGGCGAGGGCTGGACGACGGTCCTCTCCACCCGGCTGCCCGGTGCGGTGGACGGGGTCGCGGACGGGGCGCCGAAGGGCGGCGGGCACGGCGGCCGCGGAGCCGGGGCGGCGCAGTCGGTGAACCCGCAGGCGATGGTGAAGTCACTCGGCAAGCCGGTCGCGGGCGGCACCCTGGTGAGCACCAAGGTGTTCAACGTCCTGCTCACCGACGACGGCCGGGTCCTGGCCGGCGCGGTGACCCTGCCGGTCCTCCAGCACGCCGCCGGGGTGAACTGACGGATGACCAAGGCTCCCGTAACGGGGGACGTTACGGAGTCGGCCGGGGGTACGGGCGCGGCACCGCGCCCGGCCCCCGCGCCCGTTCCCGCTCCTTCCGCTCCCCCGGTCTCCGCCTCCGACCACGTCATCCGGACCCGCGGCCTGACCAAGCGCTTCCATGGCGGCCAGCTCGCCGTGGACGGCCTGGACCTGGCCGTGCCGCGCGGCTCCGTCTTCGGCTTCCTGGGCCCCAACGGCTCCGGCAAGACCACCACCATCCGGATGCTGATGGGTCTGATCGCCCCGACCTCGGGCGTGGCCACCGTCCTCGGCGAACCGATGCCGCAGTCCGTCGCCACCGTGCTGCCCCGGGTGGGCGCGCTGATCGAGGGCCCGGCCCTGTACGGCTTCCTCTCCGGCCGGGACAACCTGGTGCGCTTCGACGCCGCCGACCCGACCGCCGACCCGCGCACCCGCCGGCAGCGGGTCGACGCGGCGCTGGAGCGGGTCGGCCTGAGTGCCGCGGCGGGCAAGAAGGCCCGCGCGTACTCGCTGGGCATGAAGCAGCGCCTGGGCCTGGCCTCCGCGCTGCTGCAACCGCGCGAGCTGCTGGTGCTGGACGAGCCGACCAACGGGCTGGACCCGCAGGGCATGCGGGAGATCCGGACGCTGGTCCGGGAGGTCGCGGCGGAGGGCACCACGGTGTTCCTCTCCTCGCACCTGCTGGACGAGATCGAGCAGGTCTGCACCCACGCCGCGGTGATGTCCCGGGGCCGGCTGGTGGTGCAGGGCACCGTCGCCGAGCTGGCCGCCCGGGCGCAGGGCCGACTGGTGGTCCGCACCCCGGACGTGGCGCGGGCCGCGGAGGTGCTGGCGGCCCACCGGGTCACCGCCCTGGTGCCCGGCGAGGACCGGGTGGACGGCGAGCCGGGCGTCCTGGACGAGGAGGCGCTGCCCAGGCTGTGCGCGGCGCTGGTCGAGGCCGGGGTGCGGGTGCACGGCTTCGGGCTGGAGCGGGGCACGTTGGAGGACGCCTTCGTGGCGCTGACCGGGGAGGGCTTCGATGTCGCGGGCTGAGGCGATCGCACCGGTGACGGGCCGGCGGCCGCAGACGGCGGCCGGGTTCCTGGCGCTGTTCCGCAGCGAGCTGCACCTGACCTTCCGCCGGATGCGCACCAAGGTGCTGCTGGGCATCCTGGCGGTGCTGCCGATCCTGATCGGGGTGGTGGTCAAGCTCAACACGGACGGTCCGCACGAGGGCGGCGGTCCGAGCTTCATCGCGCAGACCACGCAGAACGGGCTCTTCCTGGTCTTCACCGCGCTCGCGGTGGCGCTGCCGGTCTTCCTGCCGATGACGGTCGGCGTGGTCGCCGGGGACTCGGTGGCGGGCGAGGCGGCCGCCGGGACGCTGCGCTACCTGCTGGTCGCCCCGGCCGGGCGGACCAGGCTGCTGGCCGCCAAGTTCACCGCCGGTCTGGTGTTCTGCCTGGCCGCCACGGCGGCGGTCGCGGTGACGGCGCTGGCCGCGGGCGCCGCGCTCTTCCCGCTCGGTCCGGTCACGCTGATCTCCGGGGACGCCATCGGCCTCGGCGACGCGTTGCTGCGCGCCGTGCTGGTGGCCCTGGTGGTCGCGGCCTCGCTGGCCGGGCTGGTGGCGATCGGGCTGTTCGTCTCCACCCTCACCGGCAGCGGCATCGCGGCGATGGCCGCCACCGTCGGGCTGGTGGTCACCGTCCAGATCCTGGACGCCTTCCCGCAGCTGCACGCCATCAGCCCGTTCCTGTTCTCCCACTACTGGCTGAGCTTCGCGGACCTGCTGCGGGCGCCGATGTACTGGGACGGCGTGCTGAAGGACCTCGGCCTCCAGGCCGCCTACGTCGCCGTGTTCGGCTCGGCGGCGTGGGCCCGCTTCACCAGCCGGGACATCAGCGCGTGACGGCCGCCTCCGCGGGTGCGGGCCGCGGCACGGCCGCGGCCCGCACCGCGCGGTCGGCCCGCACCTGGCGCAGCGCGTCCCAGGTGAGCACCGCGAGCGCGACCCAGACCAGGCCGAAGCCGGCCCAGCGGGCGGGCGGCATGGACTCGTGGAACACCGCGACGCCGATCAGGAACTGGAACACCGGCGCCAGGTACTGCAGCAGCCCGAGCACGGTCAGCGGCACCCGGACGGCGGCCGCGCCGAAGAACAGCAGCGGGATCGCGGTGATCACCCCGCTGAGCATCAGCAGCCCGGAGTGCCCCCAGCCGTACGAGCCGGCCACCGTGTGCCCGAAGGTGCCGCGCCCGCCGACCTCCAGGTAGACCAGGTAGCCGAGGGCGAACGGGAACATGAAGGCGCTCTCGGCCGCCAGGCTCTCCAGTCCGCTCAGCCCGACCTGCTTCTTCAGCAGGCCGTAGGTCGCGAAGGAGAGCGCCAGGGTGAGGGCGATCCAGGGGAGCTGCCCGTACGCGACGGTCAGCACCGCGACGGCGGCGGCGCCGATGCCCACCGCCGCCCACTGCGCGGTGCGCAGCCGCTCCTTGAGCACCAGGACGCCGAAGGCGATGGTGACCAGGGGGTTGATGAAGTAACCGAGGCTGGCCTCGACCACGTGCCCGGCGTTGACGGCCCAGATGTAGACGCCCCAGTTGACCGAGATCACGGCGGCCGCGCCGGCCAGCATGGCGAGTCGGCGGGGCTGGCGCAGCAGCGGGCGTATCCAGCCCCAGTGCCGCTGGGCGACCAGCAGCAGGACGACCGCGACCAGGGACCAGACCATCCGGTTGGCCAGGATGTCGTCGGCGGCACCGGGTTCCAGCAGCGGCCAGAACAGCGGGAACAGCCCCCAGATGCCGTACGCGGCGACGCCGTACCAGAGGCCCCGGCCGTTGTCCTGCTGCTCTGTTCCCGCCATGGCCCAGTGCCCTTCCGCGCGCGTGTGTCGAGGCGACGCTAGCGGGCGGGAGGGGGAGATGTCATCTCCGTTTTCGGATTTTGGTCATGACATTGCTTGAAATCTGGACGGCTCCGCCGTTTCGGGCGCTCCCCGGGGTGGCGCGTGGGGCGGCGGGTGGCGTGGCGGACGGGCGGCCACCCCGGGCCGCGGGCGGGCGGTCGGTCAGGCGTCCAGGGCCGCGCGGACGGACTCGGCCAGCGGGACGGTCGGACGGCCGATCAGCCGGGCCAGGTCCCCCGGGGTGCCGGCCAGCTCGCCGCGCGCGATGCCCGCGTCCACGTCCACCAGGACCTCGGCGAAGCCCTGCGGCAGGCCCGCGCCGACCAGCGCGTCCAGGTGCTCGGCCGGGGTGACGTCCCGGTGCTCGACCGGCTTGCCGGAGGCCTTCGCCAGCTCGGCGGCCAGCTCGGGCAGGCTCCAGGCGGCGTCACCGCTCAGCTCGTACACCTTGCCCTGGTGCCCCTCGCCGAGCAGGACGGCGACCGCCGCGGCCGCGTAGTCCCCGCGCGGGGCGGTGGCGATCCGGCCCTCCCCGGCGCTGCCGAGCACCACGCCGCGCGCCACCGTGCCGGCCGCGTCGCCCAGGTAGTTCTCGGTGTACCAGCCGTTGCGCAGGAAGGCGTGGGGCAGGCCGGAGGCGAGGATCAGCTCCTCGGTGGCCTTGTGCTCGTCGGCCAGCCGGAAGGTGGCCGCGCCCGGCGCGCTGGTGTAGGCGAGCAGCGCGACCCCGGCGGCCTTGGCGGCCTCCACCACGGCCTGGTGCTGCGGGATCCGGCGGCCGACCTCGCTGCCCGAGACCAGCAGCACCCGGTCGCCCGCGGCGAAGGCGTCGGCCAGGGTCTCCGGCTTGTCGTAGTCGACCACGCGGACGGTCACGCCGCGCGCGGCCAGATCGGCGGCCTTCTCGGCGGAGCGGACGGCGACGGCCACCTCGCTCGCGGGGACCTCGGCCAGCAGGCCCTCGACGACGAGACGGCCGAGCTGGCCGGTGGCACCGGTGACGACGTACATCTGTGCTCCTCAGGGTTGTTACGCGGTTCTGACCTCGAAACTCACCCTAGGGGTGGCACTAACCTTTCGAAAGTACGCACTTCAAAGTAGGGTACTGACATGAAGGTAAGCGAGCTGAAGGCCGGCGGGCTGCCTCCCGCCGACGTCTTCGACCGGATGTGTCCGTCCCGGGGCGTGCTGGAGCACGTCACCAGCCGCTGGGGCGTGCTGGTGCTGGGCGCGCTGAACGAGCGCGGCTACCGGTTCAGCGAGCTGCGCCGCAAGGTCACCGGGGTCAGCGAGAAGATGCTCGCCCAGACCCTCCAGACGCTGGAGCGGGACGGCTTCGTGCTGCGCGAGGCGCACCCGGTGATCCCGCCGCGGGTGGACTACAGCCTCACCCCGCTGGGGCGGGAGGCCGCGGAGCTGGTCGCGGCGCTGGCGCACTGGTCGGAGCGGCGGGTGCCGGAGGTCGAGGCGGCGCGCCGGGAGTACGACGGGCGGGCTACCGCCCCGCGATGAGGGCGTCCAGCCCGTCCAGGACCCGGGCCAGGCCGAAGGCGTAGGCGTGGTCCGGGCTGTAGGCGCCGCCGTGCGCCTCGCCGGCGGCGGCTCCGACCCGGGCGGCGACGGGGTAGCGCTCGGGGTCGAAGACCCGGGCGAGCAGTTCGGCGTTGGCGGCCCACCACTGCTCGTCGGTCATCGCGCTGTCCTGCCGGGCGGCGCGCTCGTCGGCGGCCATCCGGGCGCAGGTCTGGACGAAGCCGAGCAGGTGGGTCAGCGCGGCGTCCAGGTCGACGTCGGGGAGCCCGGTGCCCTCGAAGGCGCCCAGCTCGTACTCGTACTTGGCCATCAGGCCGGGGCCGAGCGGCGGACGGCTGGTGGAGACGGCGGCGACCCAGGGGTGGGCGCGGTGCAGCGCCCGGTTGTCGTCCGCGACGGCGGTGACCCGGGAGCGCCAGCCCTCGTCGGCGGGGGTGCTGCGGGGCATCGTGGCGTAGACGGCGTCCAGCATCAGGTCGAGCAGCTCGGCCTTGCCCGGCACGTAGGTGTAGAGCGCCATCGGGGAGAGCCCCAGCTCCTGTGCGACCCGGCGCATGGTGACGGCGTCCACGCCCTCGGCGTCGGCGAGGGCGATCGCGGCGGCGGCGATCTCGCCGGTCGAGCGCGCCTGCCGCGGCCCGCGCCGACCGGGCCTCTCCTCGGCGGTGAGCCCCCAGAGCAGGGCGAGGGTGCGCGCCGGGTCTCCTGCGCTGCTGCGGTCGCTGGCCATGGGGCCATCGTTTCACGCACCGGCGGGGGCGTTGACGGCGTGGGCGTTGACGGCGTGGGCGTTGACGGCGGGGGCGGCTACCGTCTCAGCATGACCAGCCCGAGCAACCGTTCCGGCGCGACCGGCGCATCCGGCGTTCCCGGTCCGACCGGCGTTCCCGGCCTTCCCGGCTCGACCGGCCCCGAACCGCTTCCCGGGACGGACACGGCGCAGACCCTCCGTCCGCGGGTGACCTGCCGCCGCTGCCACCGGCCGCTGCACGACCCGGAGTCGCGGATGCTGCGGCTGGGGCCGGAGTGCCGGGACCCTGCGGAGCGGGTCGCGCGGTTCGACGTCGACCAGGAGCCGCTGCCGGGGATGGGCTAGGACTCACCCCGGCCTCGACACCGGCCCCGGCCCGGCCTCGGCACCGGTATCAGCCCCGGCCGAAGAAGCGGCGCAGGCGGCCGGGGCGGGGCTGTTCCTCGGCGGCCCCCTCGGCCTCCGGCTGCTGCGCGGCCTCCCGCCCGGCCTCCGGTTCGGCCTCCGATTCGGCCTCCGCCCCCGCGTCGGCGGCGTCCTCCCGCTCCGTCAGGTGCCGGGCGAGCGTGCGGTCCTCCGCGGACATCCAGGGCGCGGCGAGCACCAGCGCGGACAGCGAGCGGAGGATCGTCACCACCCGGGTGCGGCGGGCGCGGGCGCCGTGGCGCAGCCGCTGCCGGAGCAGGGCGGCGACGTCGGCCCGGGTCTGCGGCTGGGTCCAGCCGATCGCGACGAGGGCGAAGCCGGCCGCCTCGACCACCCAGTCCTCCGGCCCGAGCAGCAGGTCGCGCAGCACCCGGCGGCGCTCGGAGCCCTCCCAGGGCTGGTCGGTGCGGTGGTGGGCGATGCCGAGGCAGGCGAAGACCTGGACGGCCCGCACCCAGAGTTCGGGCTGGTGGGCGAGCAGGGCGCGGCCGAGTTCGTCCTCGCGCGGCATCGGGGGGTGGACCAGGACGCCGAGCAGGTCGTCCAGCGGCAGTCCGGCCAGCCGGACGGCGTGGTCGTAGGCGGCCGGGACGGTCGGCCAGAAGATCTCGGCGGTGGCGCGGACGAGCTCGGCGCTCCGCGGCTCGGGCGGGGCGACGGCCGGGCGCGGGTCGGTGCCGTCCCAGGCCCAGATCCGGGTGGTGGGCTCGGTCAGCGGCAGCCGGGGGTCGGGCTCGCCGACGGCCTGGTAGCCGACGGTGGCGCGCGGCAGCGCGAGCCGGACGGCCAGGATCGAGCTGGGCGGCTCCACGGTGGAGGCCGTGCAGTCGATCTCGGTGTCGCGGCCGGTGTCGGCGGCGGCGAGCACCCGGTGCAGCACGTTGACGGTGGCCTCGGTGGCGCCGGAGACCAGGCCGAGCCAGGGCTGCCGGTGGCTCAGCCGTTCCAGCAGCTCCTGGGCGTGCTCGTGCTCGGGGTGGGCGCGGTGGTGGTCGGCCAGGCCGAGCAGGTGGACCGGGTCGCCGTCGAGGGCGTGGCGCAGGCCGTACCGCGCCGGGCCGGCCTTGGGGTGGTCGGGATCGGCGGCGAGCACCCGGTCCAGCCAGGGCAGGCCCTCGGCGGGGCGGCCGAGGGCGCCGTACAGTTCGGCGACGTCGACGGCGAGGTAGCTGCTGGAGTCGTCGCGGCCCGGCGCCGCCCTCGCCAGTTCGGCCTCCCAGACGGCGAGCGCCCGCTCCGGCCGGCCGGCCGAGCGCAGGGCGTTGCCGAGCATCACGGCGGGCAGGTAGCCGGGGGCCAACCGGTGGGCCCGCTCGGCGAGTCGGACGGCGCGGTCGGTGTCGCCGAGCCGGCGGGTCAGGCCGGAGGCCATCGCCAGCAGCGGCACGTGGTCCTCGTGCCGGGCCAGTACGGCCTGCACGAAGTCGTGGAACGGCCGTACGGCATCGGCCGGTTCGGCCGGGAGCGGGTCGGGCAGCGCGCCGGTCGCGCGGGCCACCGCCTGGGCGACGGCGTCCGGGTCGACCAGGCCGGGCAGGTCCTCGCGGGCGAGCCAGGCGGTGTGCGCCCAGGGGCGGGCCGGCTCGTACTGGATGGCGGAGGCGAGCAGGCCGACGGCGGCGTCCCAGCCACCGGCGGCGGCCTCCACGTGGGCCCGGCAGACGGCCGTGCCGAGGTACACCTGGCCGTCCAGCGGGAACAGCTCGCGGGCCGCGGCCGGCCCGCCCGCCGCCGCGCACAACTCGGCCAGCGCCTCGTGCAGTTCGGGCAGTTGGGGGTCGGCGAGGATCGCGTCGCAGAGGTGTTCGGCGGCGTGCGCCAGGTCTCCGGAGTCGATCGCCAGCCGGGCGACCGCGACCTCGCCCTCGGCGGCCAGGCGTTCGTCGCCCGCGTCGTCCGTGTGCCCGCTCATTCGCCCCTGCTCCCCCGGTTGTGCCGTCCCACCCGACAGGAGGCTATCCGGTGCCACCGACAGCCCGGCGGTTCCCCGGCCGACGGGCCCGTCCACCGACCGGATCGGATACGACCCGTACGAGTGGTTTAGACCTCCGATGAGCATATTTGACGCTTTTCGACGCGAGGATGGCGGGGCCTCTTCGCACGCGAAGTGCCCATCCCGCTACCGGAATCGAGGAGATCGATGAAGCTCTCGCGCACCCTCTCCCTGGCGGCCTCCGCCGCCGTGCTGAGCACCCTCGCCATCACGGGCCAGACCGCCCCGGCCTCCGCCGCCTCCTTCGTGGTGAGCGAGTCCCAGTTCAACAAGATGTTCCCGGGCCGGAACCCCTTCTACAGCTACAAGGGCCTCACCGACGCCCTGAGCGCCTTCCCGAAGTTCGCCACCACCGGCAACGACGCCACCCGCAGGCGCGAGGCGGCGGCCTTCCTCGCCAACGTCAGCCACGAGACCGGCGGCCTGCGCTACGTCGTCGAGCAGAACACCGCCAACTACCCGCACTACTGCGACACTTCGCAGCCGTACGGCTGTCCGGCCGGACGGTCCGCGTACTACGGGCGCGGGCCGCTCCAGCTGAGCTGGAACTTCAACTACAAGGCGGCCGGCGACGCCCTGCACATCGACCTGCTGCACGACCCGTACCAGGTCGAGAAGAACCCGGCGACGTCCTGGAAGACCGCCCTCTGGTTCTGGAACACCCAGAACGGCGCCGGCCGGATGACCCCGCACGACGCCATCGTCAACAACAAGGGCTTCGGCGAGACCATCCGCAGCATCAACGGCGCGCTGGAGTGCGACGGCAGGAACCCGGACCAGCGCAACAGCCGCATCAACCTCTACAAGCAGTTCGTCGGCGTCCTGGGCACGGACGTGGGCGGCGGCAACATCTCCTGCTGACGGGGTTCTCGACGCGGAGCGGGAAGTCGGCCCGGCCGACTTCCCACTCCGCGTCAGTGGCTCTGGGATCCGACGACGGGCTCCTCGTCCTCCCCCGCTCAGCCCTCCTCGTCCTCGTCGTAGGGCGGGATGGTCCAGCGCAGGACCGTTCCGCCCGACCCGTCGGCTTCGAGGGTGACCGGAAAGGCCTGGCCCCAGTCCCGCCCGCCGTGGTGCCGCACGGCGTGGTCGCCCTGGCACCAGTCGATCCCGAGCACCCGGCAGCCGCCGACCTCGATCTCGCCCACGTGCAGCGGGTGGTCCAGGCCGGCCCGCCGGAAGGTGAAGTAGTCGACGTGCTTCTCCACCATGGTGGCCACTCCCTGGCCGGGCAGGCCGCCCCGCCAGGTGCCGATCTCGACCTCCCGCGCGGCCGCCTCGGCCACCGGTAGGTCGAGCCAGCCGTACGGCCCCTCGTCCCCGCCGTACGGGGACATCCGCTCGCCGCCGAAGCGCTCGTGCGCGTCCTTCCCGTACCGGCCCCAGTAGGAGAGGTCGGCGAGCCCGTCGGCCGGCTCGTCCTCCGGCCCCGTCCAGGCGTCCAGGCCCACGGAGTCGCCGACCGCCATTCCGCCCCGGTCGACCGGCAGGTCCCCGAGCAGCACCGGACTGTCCACCCCCGCGGGCCAGGGCAGGCCGAGCTCGATCTCCAGCGTCGCGATCGTCGGCTCCTCGTCGAACGCCGACGGCGCGGTGGTCGCCCGCACCGCCAGCGGCCGGTCGGCGGCGGCCGCGACGGCCACCGCCTCGTACTCCCACTCCTGGAGGTGCCCGCCGCCCGCCTTCGCCGCCGCGGCGGCCCGCACCGACAGCGGCTCCCCCACCCGTGGCCACTCGTCGATCCAGCTGGCCATGGCCAGCACCACCACCCCGGACGGCGCGGTGACGAATCCCAGGTCAACGAAGGTTTCGGACATCCGCCGATGATCTCAGGACAGGCCGACACCGCCTGAACGGGGTGCCGGTTGCGCCCCGGCCGAGGACCCGGGGCGATCGGCTGCCAGACCCCGACGTCGTCGATAGCCTGCCCTGGTGAATCTCGACGATCTCGCGTGGCAGCGGCAGTTCGACGGCGGAATCGACGTTCCCATGGCGGAACACCTCGCCGGACAGGGACAGTTGGAGCTCCTGATGGAGGCCGCCGTGGACCGCGGTGAGTGGTTCTGCGCCGAGGTGGCGGTCCGTGAGCTGGGCGCGGTGGGGGAGTTCGAGCGGGCCCTGACGGTCCTGGAGCCGTTCGTCGCGGTCGGCTGGCCGTTCGCCGTGCGGAAGTCCGCGGAGATCACGATCCGGCAGGGCCGGATCGAGGAGGGGCTGGCGCTGGTGCGCCCGGACGCGGCCGGCCTGGAGTCGCCGTTCGAGTGCCGGTGGTTCGCCGAAGCGCTGGTGCCGGCCGGACGGGTGGACGAGGCCATCGACGTGCTCACCCCCCACCTCGGCGAGCCCTGGATCCTGGAGTCACTGGTCGATCTGACCAGGGGGCAGAACCGTGACGCCCGCGTCCTGGAGCTGCTCGCCCCCTGCGCCGAGCGGGCCCTGGGCGGCACGGCGGACTGCCGGTGCTCCATGGCCGGGGATCAGCGCGAGTGCCGGCACCAGCCGTCGGAGGTACTGGTGCTGTACGCCCGGGTCCTGGAGCGCATGGGCCGGGCGGACGAGGCGATCCGGATGCTGGGCCCGGTCGTGCCCGTCATCCCGCAGGTGGCCTGGCTGTACGCGGAACTCCTCGCCGGCCAGGGCCGGATCGAGCAGCTGCGCGAGCTGGCCACCGGCGAGCACGCGCAGCTCGCCCTGGACCGGTGCGCGGACGCACTGGAGCAGCAGGGGCGGTTCCAGGAGGCCGAAGCCGTCCTGCGCGAGGCCCTCGAGGCGGACGGCGCGCACGCCCGTCGGCGCCTCATGCTGTTCCTGGCCCGCCGAGGACGCCTCGACGAGGCCGTCGACGTCGGACGGCCCACGTTCGAGTACCACGACCGGGGGAGCCTCCTCCACGAGGCGATCGACCTGCTGATCAAGCACGGCCGTCCGGAACGGGCGCTGGAGCTCCTGGACGACCTCGGTGCCGTGTACGTCGACGCGCATGCCGATGTGCTGCGCCACACCCGGCTCCGCCTGCTCGCGAAGGCCGGGCGCTACGCCGAGGGCGTCGCGGAGGCGAAGGCGCTGAGCGCGGAGGAGCCCGGCCTGTGGGACACCACGGTGGCGTGGCTGCTGGATCTGGACGGCCGGACGGACGAGGCCCTCGACCTGCTCCGGTCGTCCACCGAGTACGGGGCTCACCGAACCGTCGCCGAGATCCTGAGCAGGCACGGCCACTACGCCGAGGCCATCGCCGCCATCCCCACGGTGTCCGCCCAACGCGAGGCGTGGGAGCGTCGCTGAGGCCTGCGGCCGACGCGCCCCGGCCCCGCACCCGGCCTCGCACCCCGGCCCCGCACCCCGGCTCCGTGCGCCTGGATATTTCAGCATGAGAAATATCCAGGTACCCGAAGGCGTTCCGGTTGGCGTTGGCGCGGGAGGTCCGCGCGAGGCTGGAAGGAGTGCGCCGTGCGCGTGGAGATCTGGAGCGACATCAACTGCCCGTGGTGCTACGTCGGCAAGGCCCGGTTCGAGCAGGCGCTGGCGGCCTTCCCGCACCGTGCGGAGGTGGAGGTCGTCCACCGCTCCTTCGAGCTGGACCCGCGGGCGCCGCAGGAGGCCCGTCCGGTGGTGCCGCTGCTCGCCGCCAAGTACGGGATGAGCCTGGAGCAGGCCGAGGCGGCGGAGGCCCGGATCGCGGAGAACGCGCACGCCGAGGGCCTGCCGTACCTGCGCGAGGGCCGTGACGCGGCCAACTCCTTCGACATGCACCGCCTGCTGCACTTCGCCGAGGAGCACGGCCGGCAGGGTCAGCTGCTGGACGCGCTGTACCGGGCGAACTTCGCCGAGGAGCGGTCCGCCTTCGAGGCCGGGCGGCTGGTCGAGCTGGCCGTCGGGGCCGGGCTGGACGGCGAGGCGGCCGCGGCCGTCCTGGCCGACCCCGAGGCGTACGCGGAGGCGGTGCGCGAGGACGAGGCCACGGCGAGCGCCATGGGCGCGACAGGCGTGCCGTTCTTCGTCCTGGACCGCCGGCTGGGCGTCTCGGGCGCTCAGCCCGCCGAAACGTTCACCCAAGCACTGGAGCAGGCCTGGGAGACCAGGGTCTCCCTGCCGCTGGCGCCGCTCACGCCGAAGGGGTGAGGGGCGTCGGAGCAGGAAGTCGGCCCGTCCGACTTCCTGCTCCGCTAGCGGTCGAGGGAGACGAGGAACTCCGGCCGCAGCCGCCAAGGGCTGCCGTCCTCCGTCTCGACGTAGTAGACCGGCCCGACGTGGCCGCCGTCGCGGTCGTCGGCCTCGACGAAGCATTCGAGGACCACACCCCTGGTGCCCAGGACCTCCCCGCCCAGGTGGCCGAGTTCCGGGCGGGGCGGATCCGGGGTGGTCAGCTCCACCCGCTCACCGTGGGCGAACGTGGCTTCGTCGGGCCAGGGAATCGTCATACCGGCAGGTTACGGGCCTCCCTGCTCGGCGGCTGCTGCCGGGCTCCGCGTCGGGCTACTCCCGCACGAACCCGTGGCTCCGCTCCACCTTCGCCACGTGCAGCGTGTAGTTCTCGTACCACTCGGCCCGCCCGCGCTTCTGCGCCGCACGGTGCTCGGCGTTGGTCCGCCACTCGGTGAGGGCCTCGGCGTCCCGGAAGTACCCGACGGTGATGGACAGCCCGCCGGGGGTCTGCGCATGGTCCATCCCCAGATAGCCCGGGACGTCCTTCACCAGGTCTTCCATGCGTGCGCTGGTGTCGCTGTAGCCGCTCTGGTCCTGGGTGCGCACGGTGGTGAAGACCACTGCGTAGTAAGGGGGTTCAAAGGCCTGGACGGGCGCGACAGGTGCTCCGGACTGGTTGCTCATGGCGCCACCGTAAGGCGGGATCAGCCCGAGGATCCATCGGCTTTGCCGAACGGGATCCACAAGGGATCCAGATCTTTGCCGAACCGTCCGGACTCCCCGACGAGGAGCACCAGCGCCACCGGCAACCGTCGGTCGTCAGCCGTCCGGGCACTACGCTGCCCGCGTGATCGACCATGCGAACGTCCGCCTCGCCGACCTTCTCGACCGTCGTGCGGACGGGCACGAGCCCGCACCGGAGGCCGTGCTGGCCGCGCTGTTCGAAGCCGGGCTCTTCGTTCCCGTCACCGGCACCGGCTCGGTGACGTTCCTCCCCGACGACGAACAGCGGCCCACGCTGCTCGGGTTCACCGACGCGGCGCTCGGTGCGCGACTGCTGCCCGCGGCAGCCGGGATGGTGCACTGCGACGCGGTGCGGCTGCGGGACGTCCTGGAGAGCACCGGCGTCGCCGTGCTCGGGGTCCGCTCCGGGACGACGACGAGGAGCACCTGATGCTGCACGTCGCCGTCGACGAGGACCTCCCCTCGGCCGCCGCCGACCGCCTGATGCAGGTGCTGCTCGGCGAGGAGGTGAAGCTCGGCCCGAGGCACCCGAAGGTCGGGATGCTCGCCCTGAACGCCACCCCACCGCCCACGCCGACACCATCGCCCGGCTGGACCGCCAGGGACTGGACACGGTGCGCCACGACGCCGGATCGGGCCAGGTCCGGGTGGTCTCCCGCGCGTACGACGACCCCTCGGCGACCCCGGCGAACGGCCCGGTGCCCCAGCCCCGGGCCAAGCGCCGCTGGTTCGGCCGGTCCTGACCGGACGGCTTCCTAGTCGTAGAAGAACTGACGGAGGTCCTCGACCGATCCGGGGCCGAACAGGAAGGCCTCGACGCCGTTGAGCGCACGCAGCGGTGGCGGTCCGTCAGCGTGGAGCCGCCGCAACCAGCTCTCGCCCTGCTCCCCCACCGCGTGCACGGCGGACAGCAGTTCGGCCATCCCGGCCGGGCGGGGCGGGGCCACTCCGGTGACGGGGGCGAGCTCCCAGCCGCCGGCCCGGGCGGCGAGCCTCAGCACGCCCGCCCAGGTCGCGATGCGACAGAGCCGGTTGCGCAGGGGCAGTTCGACGGACGGATCGAGGTAGCCGAGTCCGACGGTCGCGGCGGCGAGGTCGTCCATCACCTGCCGCTCGACGGGCGTGCGGAGCCAACGGCCCTCCTGGGCGTCCTCGATGGCGGCGTGCCACCACTCCCAGGCACTGTCGAGACGGGTCTCCGACGCGGCTGGCGAGGGAGGTCCCGGCGTGCCGGTCTGCGGCCGGTGGAGGTGGAACAGTTCCGGGTCACCGTCATCGAGGCCGTGGACGAGGCCGACCGCCTGCCACCCGGCTCGTTGCAGCAATCGCCGCATCGGATGATTGGAGACGTTCGTCGAGGTGAAGAGCTTCGGGGTCCCGCAGGAGGTCGCCGCCGCCTCCAGCAGGCGACGGCCAACACCCTTGCCGCGAGCGGACGGCGAGACCATCAGCATCGTCACGAAACCCTGCTCGAAGAAGGTGTACTCGACGACGCAGTAACCGAGCGGCCCGGACGCGTCTTCCGCCACGAGGACCGGGCCCAGGCCCTGTCGGCACCACCTCCGGATGCTCGCCGCCCGCTCCCCGTCGCCGCCGGCCGCGACCGTGTCGATGCCGACCAGTGCGGCCGCGTCCGACTCGCCGCCGCGGCGCACGACGAACTCGCCCAGATCCACTGCGTCCATGGGGACATGCTGCCAGGTCGTGCCGATGTCATCGGCTACGTCGGTCCGCGGCCCACGCCGGAGCAGGGGTTCAGGCGGGTCGCGTGCCAGGGGGAGTTACGGCCGGCGGCCTCGCGGTAGGCGATGCGCTGGACGGCGAAGAGCAGGCGGTAGAGGTTGAGGGCGGTGTCGGAGTCGTCGGCGGCGAAACCCAGGTGGTGGACGAAGGTTTCGAGCTGGGGCCAGTCGAAGTCGTCGGGGGCGGGCGGGGCGACGGCGACGCCGAAGACCGAGTTGAAGGCGGCGGCGACGGCGTAGTGGGCGGCGGCGAGGGCGTTGACGACGCCGGGGTCGACGCCGGGGTCGGTGGCGGGGGCCGTGGCGGGGGCCTGGTCGGACATGTCAGGACTCCTCTTCGTCGGGCTTTGCAAGGTTGAGCGTGGTGATGACGCCCAGGACGACGGTGGCGATCGCGAGGGCGAGGAGGGTGAGGAGGGCGGCGGCGATCAGGAACCGCACGAGCGCTCGCGGTCGGCGTCGAAGAGGAGGGTGAGGAGGTTGAAGAGGGTGGAGGCGGGCGCCGTGTTGAAGCGGACGAGGACCCGGCCGTCGAGCGTCTTGTCCGTGCTGGCGGACGGGAAGATCAGGCCGAACTCGCGACCGCGCTCCTGGAGTTCACCGAGGAGGCTGCGGACCTGGGCGTCGGTGTAGGCCCGGATGCGGGGGTCGGTGGGCTGCATGGGGTAGCGGCGGCGGTTCACGCGGAGGCCTCCAGTTCGAACCAGACGACCTTGCCCGTCTTGCGGGGGTCGGCGCCGAAGCGGTGGGTGAGGGCGCGGACGAGGTAGAGGCCCCGGCCGGAGACGGCGAGCGGGTCCGCGGGGAGGCCGGGTTCGGGGAGGACCGGGCTGTTGTCGGAGACCGAGACCCGGAGCCGGTGGCCGGCGAGGGCCAGGACGACCAGGGGAGCAAGGGTGTCCCCGTGCCGCCAGGCGTTGAAGAAGACTTCATGGAGGGCGAGTTCGGCGTCGGAGATGACGGAGGGTCGCCACCCGGCGGAGGTGAGGAGGTCGGAGAGCTCGGCACGAGCGGCGGACCAGTCGGGAGGGTTGCAGGCACGCATGAGAGACCCCAGGGGAGGAAGAGGGGAATCGACGAAACAGACGCTCCGTCATGTGATCGGTGCAACACTGAGAGTAGGGCGATAGGTGTTACGCGTGCAACCAGATCGCCGAGATACCTCGCCCCACTTGGCTAAGCTCACTCATGTGGGTGGAGACTGGCCCGACACGGAAGGAATCACCCTTGGCACTCAGGACCCAAATCAGCGAGCGACAGCGGCGGTTCGGCGCTGAGCTGAGGAGGTTGCGCGAAGCGGCGGGCCTGGCAGTCAAGGATGCCGGCGCCCTCATCGGCATGGCGGGCCCACAGCTCAGCCACATCGAGGCGGCTCGAACGGCCCTCGATCCGGAGCGGCTCTCGGTCTTGCTCCAAGGCTATGGGTGCACGGATGAGCCCTACATGGTTCTCCTGCGCAATCTCGGCGCGAGCGACGGGAAGGGCTGGTGGAGCAACTTCAAGGGGCAGGTGCCCGCCTTGGCACTCGACCTGGCAGAGTCCGAAGATCGGGCGATCCGTCTCGACAACTACGAGACACTTCACATCCCCGGCATCCTTCAGTTGCCCGCCTACACCGAAGCGGTCTACGCCGATGGCACCGGCAAGTGGGACACTGCGCGACAGATCGACTTTCGCATGGAGCGACAACGGATCCTGACCGATGGAAAGCAGCGACAGTTCCGCTTTGTCATCCATGAAGCGGCATTGCGCATGCGGTTCGCGGGAGATGAGGTCATGCGAGCTCAACTGATCCATCTGATGGAGATCGCAGAGCTTCCCAACGTGGATCTCCAAGTCATGCCGTTCACTGCGCCGAAAAGCGCACCCTTCTCCGCGTCATTCATGCTCTGCGATCCTGGCTGCCCTGAGCTCGCGACGGTCATTTTGGATGGTCCGAAGCGGGCAGAGCACATTGCTGATCAGACTGAGCTGACGGCCTATAGCCAGATGTTCCAGCAGCTCAGTGCTCATGCCCTACCGGCAGCAGACCTGGAGATGGCGTTGCGTGGACTCCCCAACCGCGACTCGTGGGGGCTCCTGCATCATCTTCTCTATCTGCTTCAGTCGTGAAAGGCCCATGATGTCCCACACCTCCTGGCAGAAGTCGTCATACAGCAACGCCGAAGGAGGCAATAACTGCCTTGAGCTAGCTGCTGGTCCCGACGACCTCTGCCATCTCCGTGAATCTGATGCTCCCGATGTCATCGTCACCACGAGCACCGCCAAGCTCGACGCCTTCCTCCAAGGCGCCAAGGCCGGCGACTTCGACCACCTCACCTGAGCCTTGCCCGCTCGCCGCCACGGCGAGCGGGCAAGGGGCGGCTGTCCCTAAACGCAAAGAACCCCCATCCGGAAACCGGATGGGGGTTCTTCTGAATAATTGTTCGGCGGCGTCCTACTCTCCCACAGGGTCCCCCCTGCAGTACCATCGG